>NZ_BHVZ01000003.1 GCF_003865035.1 Anaerotignum faecicola | reverse complement strand
CTGCGCTATGTTTTTGGCATAGTGCAGCTTTTTTATTGTCCATGGGTGAGGATTGCTTCCCTCTGTGGCAGGCTGCATGCACCACAGCCCGACACAGAAAAACAGCAGCACAGCAAAATTTGGTGCGACATGGACAAGGAGGAACCGAATATGTACACAACACAGATGGACGCGGCAAGACAGGGTATCATCACACCGCAGATGAAAATTGTGGCGGAAAAGGAACGCATGGACGCGGAGGAAATCCGCAGTCTGGTTGCAAAGGGGCAGGTTATTATTCCCTGCAACAAAAACCATAAAGCCCTGCACCCCAGCGGTGTCGGCGCAAGGCTGACAACAAAAATCAACGTCAACCTCGGCGTTTCGCGCGACTGGAAGGACGTGGATATGGAGTATGAAAAGGTACGCTCCGCAGTAGAAATGGGCGCAGAGGCGATTATGGATTTAAGCTCCTACGGGGATACCAGAAGCTTCCGCCGCAAGCTGACCGCCGATTGCCCTGCTATGATCGGCACCGTGCCGATTTATGATGCCGTTGTGTATTATCATAAGCCTCTGGCACAAATCACAGCAGAGGAATGGCTGGATATCGTGCGGATGCACGCAGAGGACGGCGTAGATTTCATGACCATCCATTGCGGCATGAATCGTGCAACAGCGGCACGCTTTAAGCAGAATAAGCGTCTGATGAATATTGTTTCCCGCGGCGGCTCCATCATGTTTGCATGGATGGAAATGACAGGCAACGAAAACCCCTTCTATGAGCATTATGATGAAATTCTGGATATCTGTCGGGAATATGATATCACCATGAGCCTTGGGGATGCCTGCCGCCCCGGCTGTCTTGCAGATGCAACCGATACGGCGCAGATTGAGGAGCTGATTACTCTTGGCGAGCTGACAAAGCGCGCATGGGCGAAGGATGTGCAGGTCATGATTGAAGGCCCCGGCCACATGCCCATGAATCAGATTGCCGCAAATATGGAAATTCAGAAAACACTCTGCCACGGCGCACCGTTTTATGTATTGGGGCCCTTGGTGACAGATGTTGCCCCCGGCTATGACCACATCACCTCTGCCATCGGCGGTGCGCTTGCGGCGGCATCGGGTGCGGCATTCCTGTGCTATGTAACCCCTGCGGAGCATTTGCGCCTGCCCAACGCGGCAGATGTAAAAGAAGGGATCATTGCGGCGAAGATTGCGGCACACGCAGCCGATATCGCAAAGGGAATCCCTCATGCGGCAGATTGGGACTACAAAATGAGCGAAGCAAGAAAGCGTCTGGATTGGGAGGAAATGTTCCGCCTGAGCATGGACCCCGAAAAGGCGCGCCGTTACAGAGCAGAGGCAAAGCCCGAAAAAGAGGATACCTGCAGCATGTGCGGCAATTTCTGTGCAGTCAAGAACACAAATCGTATTCTGGATGGCGAAATTGTCAGCATTTTTGATGAATAATCTCGGTCAAAACAAACTGTTTTCATAGGAATATACCAAATACGGCGGACATTTGTCCGAGTGGGAGGCGGCGTTTTGCTGAAAAACTCCGTCCGGTATTGACAGGTGTCTTTGAAAGAGGTACGATAGACAAAATTTTTCAGCAAAAATTTTTTAGACTAGATGAGAACAGCAAAGAAAAGACGAGAGGAGAAAACAGAATGAAAACAGAAAAGAACATTCCCTACAAAATTTATCTGGATGAGCAGGAAATGCCGAAAAAATGGTACAACGTGCGTGCGGATATGAAAAATAAACCGGCACCGCTTCTGAACCCCGGCACACTGCAGCCCATGACAGCCGAGGAGCTTGGCGCAGTTTTCTGCGATGAATTGGTACAGCAGGAATTGGATAACGATACTGCTTACATCGACATCCCACAGGAAATTTTGGATTTTTATAAAATGTACAGACCATCTCCTTTGGTTCGTGCATATTGTCTGGAAGAAAAATTGCAGACACCCGCAAAGATTTATTATAAGTTCGAGGGCAATAACACCAGTGGCAGCCATAAGCTGAATTCTGCCATCGCGCAGGCGTATTATGCAAAGAAGCAGGGCCTGAAGGGCGTGACAACAGAAACCGGCGCAGGGCAGTGGGGCACAGCGCTTTCCATGGCGTGTGCATATCTGGGTCTGGACTGCAACGTATACATGGTTAAGGTTTCCTATGAGCAAAAGCCCTTCCGCCGCGAGGTCATGCGCACCTATGGCGCAACCGTAACCCCTTCCCCCTCCACTACAACGGAAATCGGGAAGAAGATTCTGGCGGAGCATCCCGGCACAACGGGCAGCCTTGGCTGTGCCATTTCCGAAGCCGTAGAAACGGCAGTCGGCAAGGAGGGCTATCGTTATGTTCTGGGCAGTGTGCTGAATCAGGTTCTGCTGCATCAGTCCATCATCGGTATGGAAACAAGGCAGCAGAACCTGATTCAGCACACTGCCCAGAACATAACGATAGCCCTCCTTGCCGACTGCCGTTTCTACGGCTTCGGAAATGGCACAGCCAAGGCTGCCCGTTGTGCCGGGATGCTCCGCCAGAATCTTCTTCCCGATTTCCGTTTGTAGTGGAGGGGGAAGGGGTTACGGTTGCGCCATAGGTGCGCATGACCTCGCGGCGGAAGGGCTTTTGCTCATAGGAAACCTTAACCATGTATACGTGCAGTCCAGACCCAGATATGCACACGCCATGGAAAGCGCTGTGCCCCACTGCCTGCGCCGGTTTCTGTTGTCACGCCCTTCAGGCCCTGCTTCTTTGCATAATACGCCTGCGCGATGGCAGAATTCAGCTTATGGCTGCCACTGGTGTTATTGCCTCGAACTTATAATAAATCTTTGCGGGTGTCTGCAATTTTTCTTCCAGACAATATGCACGAACCAAAGGAGATGGTCTGTACATTTTATAAAAATCCAAAATTTCCTGTGGGATGTCGAGATGTAAGCAGTATCGTTATCCAATTCCTGCTGTACCAATTCATCGCAGAAAACTGCGCCAAGCTCCTCGGCTGTCATGGGCTGCAGTGTGCCGGGGTTCAGAAGCGGTGCCGGTTTATTTTTCATATCCGCACGCACGTTGTACCATTTTTTCGGCATTTCCTGCTCATCCAGATAAATTTTGTAGGGAATGTTCTTTTCTGTTTTCATTCTGTTTTCTCCTCTCGTCTTTTCTTTGCTGTTCTCATCTAGTCTAAAAAATTTTTGCTGAAAAAATTTTGTCTATCGTACCTCTTTCAAAGACACCTGTCAATACCGGACGGAGTTTTTCAGCAAAACGCCGCCTCCCACTCGGACAAATGTCCGCCGTATTTGGTATATTCCTATGAAAACAGTTTGTTTTGACCGAGATTATTCATCAAAAATGCTGACAATTTCGCCATCCAGAATACGATTTGTGTTCTTGACTGCACAGAAATTGCCGCACATGCTGCAGGTATCCTCTTTTTCGGGCTTTGCCTCTGCTCTGTAACGGCGCGCCTTTTCGGGGTCCATGCTCAGGCGGAACATTTCCTCCCAATCCAGACGCTTTCTTGCTTCGCTCATTTTGTAGTCCCAATCTGCCGCATGAGGGATTCCCTTTGCGATATCGGCTGCGTGTGCCGCAATCTTCGCCGCAATGATCCCTTCTTTTACATCTGCCGCGTTGGGCAGGCGCAAATGCTCCGCAGGGGTTACATAGCACAGGAATGCCGCACCCGATGCCGCCGCAAGCGCACCGCCGATGGCAGAGGTGATGTGGTCATAGCCGGGGGCAACATCTGTCACCAAGGGCCCCAATACATAAAACGGTGCGCCGTGGCAGAGTGTTTTCTGAATTTCCATATTTGCGGCAATCTGATTCATGGGCATGTGGCGGGGCCTTCAATCATGACCTGCACATCCTTCGCCCATGCGCGCTTTGTCAGCTCGCCAAGAGTAATCAGCTCCTCAATCTGCGCCGTATCGGTTGCATCTGCAAGACAGCCGGGGCGGCAGGCATCCCCAAGGCTCATGGTGATATCATATTCCCGACAGATATCCAGAATTTCATCATAATGCTCATAGAAGGGGTTTTCGTTGCCTGTCATTTCCATCCATGCAAACATGATGGAGCCGCCGCGGGAAACAATATTCATCAGACGCTTATTCTGCTTAAAGCGTGCCGCTGTTGCACGATTCATGCCGCAATGGATGGTCATGAAATCTACGCCGTCCTCTGCGTGCATCCGCACGATATCCAGCCATTCCTCTGCTGTGATTTGTGCCAGAGGCTTATGATAATACACAACGGCATCATAAATCGGCACGGTGCCGATCATAGCAGGGCAATCGGCGGTCAGCTTGCGGCGGAAGCTTCTGGTATCCCCGTAGGAGCTTAAATCCATAATCGCCTCTGCGCCCATTTCTACTGCGGAGCGTACCTTTTCATACTCCATATCCACGTCCTTCCAGTCGCGCGAAACGCCGAGGTTGACGTTGATTTTTGTTGTCAGCCTTGCGCCGACACCGCTGGGGTGCAGGGCTTTATGGTTTTTGTTGCAGGGAATAATAACCTGCCCCTTTGCAACCAGACTGCGGATTTCCTCCGCGTCCATGCGTTCCTTTTCCGCCACAATTTTCATGCGGTGTGATGATACCCTGTCTTGCCGCGTCCATCTGTGTTGTGTACATATTCGGTTCCTCCTTGTCCATGTCGCACCAAAATTTTGCTGTGCTGCTGTTTTTTTCTGTGTCGGGCTGTGGTGCATGCAGCCTGCCACAGAGGGAAGCAATCCTCACCCATGGACAATAAAAAGCTGCACTATGCCAAAACATAGC
>NZ_BHVZ01000001.1:900000-1164948 GCF_003865035.1 Anaerotignum faecicola | reverse complement strand
AAGATTAGCTTTACCCAGGAATCCTTAGATATTCGGCCTACATGTTTCTCACATGTATCTCGCTACTCATTCCGGCATTCTCTCTCCTGTTTCGTCCACCATCGCTCTCACTTTGGCTTCGTCCTTGCAGGATGCTCCTCTACCACTCCTTACTTTGTAAGGAATCCGTAGCTTCGGTGTCGTGTTTTAGCCCCGTTACATTTTCGGCGCAGGTTTTCTCGACTAGTGAGCTATTACGCACTCTTTAAATGTATGGCTGCTTCTAAGCCAACATCCTAGTTGTCTATGAAATCCCACATCCTTTTCCACTTAACACGTACTTTGGGACCTTAGCTGTCGGTCTGGGCTCTTTCCCTTTTGTCCACGCGACTTATCTCACGCAGACTGACTCCCGAGGGTATCTTGACGGCATTCTTAGTTTGATATGAGTTGGTAACCTTTTTGGGCCCCGCGTCAGTTCAGTGCTTTACCTCCGTTAGACTCCAGCTCGAGGCTAGCCCTAAAGCTATTTCGAGGAGAACCAGCTATCTCCGAGTTCGATTGGAATTTCTCCGCTATCCACACCTCATCACCACGTTTTTCAACACATGTGTGTTCGGTCCTCCAAAACCTTTTACGGTTCCTTCAACCTGGACATGGATAGGTCACCCGGTTTCGGGTCTACTAATACCAACTCTACGCCCTATTCAGACTTGGTTTCCCTTCGGCTCCGTGCTTCTGACACTTAACCTCGCTGGCATTAGTAACTCGCCGGACCGTTCTACAAAAAGTACGCCATCAGCCTTGCGTCTTTGACTGTTTGTAAGCACAAGGTTTCAGGTTCTCTTTCACTCCCCTCCCGGGGTCCTTTTCACCTTTCCTTCACAGTACTGCTTCACTATCGGTCACTAGGGAGTATTTAGGCTTGGGGGGTGGTCCCCCCGGCTTCCCACAAGGTTTCTCGTGTCTCGTGGTACTCTGGATCCTGCTCGCTGCTTCAAGATTTCGTCTACCGGGCTTTCACCGTCTACGGCTGGCTTTCCCAAAACCATTCGTCTATCTCTCAGCAATGCTAATTGCAGTCCGCAACCCCGAAGAACCAGGTCCTTCGGTTTGGCCTCTTTCCCGTTCGCTCGCCGCTACTTAGGAAATCGAGTTTTCTTTCTCCTCCTACTGCTACTTAGATGTTTCAGTTCACAGCGTTCCCTTCCATACGCTATGGATTCACGCATGGATACTTGAGGTTTGCTCAAGTAGGTTTCCCCATTCAGATATCTCCGGATCGATGGCTGTTTGCGCCTCCCCGAAGCTTTTCGCAGCTTACCACGTCTTTCATCGGCTCCTAGTGCCAAGGCATTCTCCTTGTGCTCTTTCTTGCTTGACCAGTTTAATATAATAGCTATTTCTCTGGAATGTTTCGTTGTAGCGATACAACTTTTGTTACATTTGAAAATAGAAAATTTTGTTTTCTCGATTGACTCTATTTTTGCTTTACTTGTATTCAGTTTTCAAGGTGCATCCCGACTTCTTTAAGCCGGTAAGTGGAGATAACGAGATTCGAACTCGTGACCCCCTGCTTGCAAGGCAGGTGCTCTCCCAGCTGAGCTATATCCCCAGACCACACAAAATGGGCTCAAGTGGACTCGAACCACCGACCTCACGCTTATCAGGCGTGCGCTCTAACCAGCTGAGCTATGAGCCCATAGGACTTCGGCGACCATCTACTCTCCCAGGCAGCTGCCCACCAAGTACCATCGACCGCTTGGGTCTTAACCGTCGTGTTCGGAATGGGAACGGGTGTGTCCCCCAAGCGCATCATCACCGAAGATGTTTTGTGTGTTTCCTATTTTGTTTGAAGGTTTGATCCTTCAAAACCGAACAATGAATATCTTTCACAACCTTGCGTTGAAAAATGTTTACGAAAACCATTCGTAATGCTTCGCATTACTCATGTATTTGCTCCGCAAACCTACCTAAAACCTCTTTGTCAGCCTGTCTTGCAAGCAATCCATTCTGACAAAAGCTTTTATGCAGCTTTTCTCCGCTTTTCTCCATAGAAAGGAGGTGATCCAGCCGCACCTTCCGATACGGCTACCTTGTTACGACTTCACCCCAGTCACTGGCTTCACCTTCGGCAGCTCCTTCCTTACGGTTAGGTCACCGACTTCGGGTGCTTCCAACTCCCATGGTGTGACGGGCGGTGTGTACAAGGCCCGGGAACGTATTCACCGCGACATTCTGATTCGCGATTACTAGCGATTCCAGCTTCATGTAGTCGAGTTGCAGACTACAATCCGAACTGGGACTGGGTTTTTGTGATTTGCTTAACGTCGCCGTCTCGCTTCACTCTGTTACCAGCCATTGTAGCACGTGTGTAGCCCAAGACATAAGGGGCATGATGATTTGACGTCATCCCCACCTTCCTCCGTGTTATCCACGGCAGTCTCCCTAGAGTGCCCAACTGAATGATGGCTACTAAGGATAAGGGTTGCGCTCGTTGCGGGACTTAACCCAACATCTCACGACACGAGCTGACGACAACCATGCACCACCTGTCACCGATGCTCCGAAGAGAAGCTCTATCTCTAGAGCGGTCATCGGGATGTCAAGCCTTGGTAAGGTTCTTCGCGTTGCTTCGAATTAAACCACATGCTCCACCGCTTGTGCGGGCCCCCGTCAATTCCTTTGAGTTTCAACCTTGCGGTCGTACTCCCCAGGTGGAGTGCTTATTGCGTTAGCTGCGGCACCGAGGATTCCTCCCCGACACCTAGCACTCATCGTTTACGGCGTGGACTACCAGGGTATCTAATCCTGTTTGCTCCCCACGCTTTCGAGCCTCAGCGTCAGTTTCAGTCCAGAAAGCCGCCTTCGCCACTGGTGTTCTTCCTAATATCTACGCATTTCACCGCTACACTAGGAATTCCGCTTTCCTCTCCTGTACTCTAGCTCGCCAGTTCCAAATGCAATCCACGAGGTTAAGCCTCGGGCTTTCACATCTGGCTCGGCGTGCCGCCTACGCTCCCTTTACACCCAGTAATTCCGGATAACGCTTGCCCCCTACGTATTACCGCGGCTGCTGGCACGTAGTTAGCCGGGGCTTCTTATTTAGGTACCGTCACTTTCTTCGTCCCTATTGATAGAAGTTTACGATCCGAAAACCTTCATCCTTCACGCGGCGTTGCTGCATCAGGGTTTCCCCCATTGTGCAATATTCCCCACTGCTGCCTCCCGTAGGAGTTTGGGCCGTGTCTCAGTCCCAATGTGGCCGATCACCCTCTCAGGTCGGCTACTGATCGTCGCCTTGGTGGGCTGTTATCTCACCAACTAGCTAATCAGATGCGGGCCCATCCTATACCGAATTACTCCTTTTCTTACAGAAGGATGCCCTTCCGTAATGACATGCGGTATTAGTCACCGTTTCCAGTGATTATTCCCCAGTATAGGGCAGGTTGCCCACACGTTACTCACCCGTCCGCCACTAAGATAAATAAAAATCCTGCCGAAGCTCTCATTTTAAGTATCTTCGTTCGACTTGCATGTGTTAAGCACGCCGCCAGCGTTCATCCTGAGCCAGGATCAAACTCTTATGTTAAAGTTTTGTTCCTAGCCAGTTTTTCTGGCTAACTCCGGTTTTTCTAAACCGGCAAAATTTGTCTTTTTAGCATTCGTTTCCGTTTGCTTGAATTGACTATGGGTTGTGTTTATTCATATCCATTGTTCAGTTTTCAAGGATCAATCTGCTTTTCAGCAGCGAAGATTATTTTATCAAATCTTCATTCTCTTGTCAAGCACTTTTTTATTTTTATTTTTGTGCTTTTTACTGATATTTCACATCAGCAGAAATTAGTATATCAGGTTCGCGTCCGCTTGTCAATGTTTTTATTTAAAAACTTTTCAATCTTCTGCGATTTCTGTGATTCGATTTTCTCAGTTTGCTCCGCCGTTTTCGCGGGAACATTTATATATTATACACGCTTGCCGAAAAATGTCAACACCTTTTTTCACTTTTTCTCTTTTTCTTTTCAACCCCCTGATTTTTCCGCAATTTCACCGATTCGACCCCCTCATTTCCCTCTGCTTCTTCTATATAATGCAGCAAAATCCCCAAAAGCAAAACCCCAATGGCATGCCATCAGGGTTCCTTTTCTGTCTATTCTGTTCTTACGCCTCAGTTTTCTTCTGTGCCTGTCTTTTCTCCTCCATCTTAGAAACGCAAAGCGTACATGCCGCATCCCCGGTAATGTTTACCGTTGTTCGTCCCATGTCAAAAATACGGTCTATCCCTGCCACAAGCGCAATCCCCTCTACGGGCAGGCCAACGCTCTGCAGCACCATTGCCAGCATAATCATCCCTGCCCCGGGCACGCCTGCTGTTCCGATGGATGCCAGTGTTGCCGTCAGAATGATTGTCAGCTGCTGTCCAATCGTCAGGTCAACCCCAAAACAGGTCGCAATGAAAATGACGCACACGCCCTGATAAATTGCCGTACCATCCATATTGATGGTCGCGCCCAAGGGCAGCACAAAGCTTGCAACATCCTTCTTCGCCCCCAGCTTCTGCACACATTCCAGATTCAGCGGCAGTGTCCCTACGGAAGATGCACTGGAAAATGCAAACAGGATTGCCGGCAGCATCCCCTTAAAGAACTGAATCGGGCTCAGTCCGCCCATCGCCTTCACCGTCAGCGAATACACAACCACCATGTGCAGAATATACGCCGCATACGCCACCAGAAGCACCGTTGCCAAATCCCCCAATACAGAGGGGCCGTTTTCCGCTACCACAGGTGTAATCAAGCAAAAAACGCCAATCGGGCTCAGCTTGATGATTGTATCCATTACATACATGGAAATCGCACTTGCGCTCTCTACAAATTCCGTAAACGCCCTTCCTTTTTCGCCAACCGCAATCGCGCCAAACCCAAAGAACAGCGCAATCACGATAACCTGCAGCATATTTGCGTTTACCATAGGCTCCAATGCGTTATTCGGGAAAATATTCACGATGGTTTCGATAAAGCTCGGTGCCTCCGCCGCCTCATATTCCAATCCCGATGTCGCAAGCTGATGGAAAAAACCCTTGCAAAGGTTCGCAATCACCAGACCAATCAGCACTGCCATCGCCGTTGTACACATATAATAGCAAACGGTTTTCACCCCGATACTGCCAACCTTCCGCATGTCCTGCATGGAAATCACACCGCTCATAATCGAGAACAGCACAATCGGCACTACAATGAATTTCACTAAGTTTAAAAATAACGTCCCGAACGGCTTAATGTATTCCACCGCAATCTCAGGCGTTTTCATCAATGCAGCCCCCGCCAGAATCCCCAGCACCAGACCTGCAAAAATATATGCCGCCAAGGGCAGCTTTTTCTTTTCCTTTGCCATTTCTTTCTCTCCTTCTTCTGTAAAAAATCGCACTGTTGCCTATTGTACATCACCTTTCCCCGTTTTTCAATGCTTTCCTGCCGTTTCCACGAAAAATCGCAGGCACTCAAAAAAGGGATAAACCCATTTTTTTGGATTTATCCCTTTTTATTATGTCTTATTATACTGCTATGCTTCCTGATTGCCTATGTAATCCTTAGCGAGGGAAGTTAATCTGTGCCTGTGCCGCAGCCAGTCTTGCGATAGGTACGCGGTAGGGAGAGCAGGATACATAGTCCAGACCAATCTGGTGGCAGAATTCAACGGAGTAAGGATCACCGCCGTGTTCGCCACAGATACCCAGATGGATGTCAGGACGAACGGGTTTTGCCTTTTCTACTGCCCACTGCATCAGCAGACCAACGCCTGCTCTGTCCAGTCTTGCAGTAGGGTCAACCTCGTAGATATTCTTGTCGATGTAGTCAGCCAGAATCTTACCTGCGTCATCACGGGACAGACCATAAGTCATCTGTGTCAGGTCGTTTGTACCGAAGGAGAAGAATTCAGCCTCTGTTGCAATCTGGTCAGCTGTCAGTGCAGCTCTAGGGATTTCAATCATGGTACCAACCAGATAATCCAGCTTCTTGCCCTTTGCTTCGAATACCTTTTCTACTGTTTCTACTACGATATTCTTTACATATTTCAGTTCCTTGATTTCGCCAACCAGAGGAATCATGATTTCAGGCTTAATGTTGATGCCATCCTCCTCGGAAACCTCGATGGCAGCTTCCATGATAGCCTTTGCCTGCATTCTTGCAATTTCGGGATAGCTTACAGCCAGACGGCAGCCTCTGTGACCCATCATGGGGTTCAGCTCATGCAGACTGCGTGCCTTGATTTTCAGTTCTTCCACTGTTTTGCCTGTCATTTCAGCCAGCTGTGCAAATTCTTCCTCTGTGTTAGGCATGAACTCATGCAGAGGAGGGTCCAGCAGACGAATGGTAACAGGTCTTTCCTGCATTGCCTTGTAGATGCCCTTGAAGTCATCCTTCTGGAAAGGCTCAATGCCTTCCAGTGCCGCTTCTCTTTCCTCTACGGTATCGGACATAATCATCTTTCTGAATTTCATGATTCTGTCAGCCGCAAAGAACATGTGCTCTGTTCTGGTCAGACCGATACCCTCTGCACCGAAGTCGATTGCTGTCTGTGCATCGTTGGGTGTGTCGGCATTTGTTCTAACCTTCAGCACTCTCTTCGCGTCAGCCCAAGCCATGAAGGTCTGGAAGTTGCCTGTAATTTCTGCCTTTACGGTATGAATATCTTCGCCGTAGATGTTGCCTGTGGAGCCATCCAGAGAGATATAGTCCCCTTCCTTGAAGGTTCTGCCGCCCAGTGTAAAGGTCTTTGCTTCTTCGTTCATCTTGATTTCTTCGCAGCCGGATACACAGCAGGTACCCATACCACGCGCAACAACCGCTGCGTGAGAGGTCATACCACCACGCACTGTCAGGATACCCTGAGATGCTGCCATACCTTCGATATCCTCAGGAGAGGTTTCCAGACGAACCAGAATAACTCTGTCTCCTGCTTCTGCAGCAGCCTTTGCTTCTTCTGCTGTGAAGTAAATCTTACCTGCGGCAGCGCCGGGGGATGCGGGCAGCCCCTTGCCCAGAGCCTTTGCAGCCTTCAGTGCAGCCTGGTCGAATGCAGGGTGCAGCAGCTGGTCAAGCTGTTTGGGTTCTACTCTCAGCAGAGCCTCGTCTGTT
The DNA here is from genome assembly GCF_003865035.1 of Anaerotignum faecicola. NCBI lineage: Bacteria > Bacillati > Bacillota > Clostridia > Lachnospirales > Anaerotignaceae > Anaerotignum > Anaerotignum faecicola. Next base: position 1,157,830 of record NZ_BHVZ01000001.1, on the reverse strand, counting down.
GTAATCAGACCCTCGTCTACCATTTCAACCGCGATTCTCAGAGCCGCGTTTGCAGTTCTCTTACCGTTTCTTGTCTGCAGGAAGAACAGCTTGCCTTCTTCAATGGTGAATTCCATATCCTGCATATCTTTATAATGCTTTTCCAGTGTGTTTGCGATATCCATGAACTGATCGTAAACACCGGGCATATCTTCCTTCAGCTTTGCAATGGGGTTAGGTGTACGAACACCGGCAACTACGTCCTCGCCCTGTGCGTTTACCAGATATTCACCCAGCATAGCCTTTTCGCCTGTAGCAGCGTTTCTTGTGAAGGCAACACCTGTACCAGAGGTATTACCCATATTGCCGAATACCATCATCTGTACGTTTACGGCAGTACCCCAGCTGTAAGGGATATCGTTCATTCTTCTGTAAACGAAAGCACGGGGATTATCCCAGCTGCGGAATACAGCCATTGCTGCTTCCAGAAGCTGTTCCTTGGGATTCTGAGGGAATTCCTTGCCCTGGTCATCCAGATAAATCTGCTTGAAGATAGCAGTTACCTTTTTCAAATCCTCTGCTGTCAGGTCTGTGTCATATTTTGCGCCAACACTTTCCTTGTATTCATCCAGCTTTCTTTCAAATTTGGATTTAGAAACGCCGATAACAACGTCTGCAAACATCATGATAAATCTTCTGTAGGAGTCATAAGCAAATCTTGTATTTCCTGTCTTCTTTGCCAGACCTTCTACGGAAATATCATTCAGCCCAAGGTTCAGAACAGTATCCATCATACCGGGCATGGATGCTCTCGCACCGGAACGAACGGAAACCAGCAGGGGATTTTCGGGGTCGCCCAGCTTCTTGCCTGCGATTTCCTCCAGCTTTGCCAGAGCAACTTCAATCTGGTCGATCATTTCATCTGTCAGCTTCTTGCCGCCTTCGTTGTATTCCGTACAAGCCTCTGTGGAAATGGTGAAGCCATAAGGAACAGGCAGTCCCAGATTTGTCATTTCAGCAAGGTTAGCGCCTTTGCCGCCCAGCAGGTTTCTCATGCCCGCGTTGCCTTCGCTGAACATATAAACATATTTCTTGCTCATTACTCATTACCTCCTGTAATCAATTTTGGGTAAATTCCGATTCCTGCCCTTGCCGCAAAGCAAGGCAGAAACATTCTGTTAAAAACAATTACCACTTTTGCAACTCTTCTGTGCCGCGAGGAAAATTCTTCCCTATGCTAAGAATACCCCAAATTTCCCCGTTGCACAAGAGTGTATTTTGTATTTTTTGAAAAAATCGGGACATTTTTTGCCCCACTCTTTTTTGATACATCGCATACCGCAAAATAAAAGCTTTCATTTCCTTTTTTTCGACATAAAATACCGCTTTTGCGGCACGAAAAAAAGCAGCCCATAAAACGGGCTGCTTTCCCTTTATCTTGCTTTATCTCATTACAGCAGGCTGCCAACTGCCAGGAACAGAGGCGCGAATACCAGAGATACAACTGTCATCAGTTTGATCAGGATGTTGATGGAAGGACCGGAAGTATCCTTGAAGGGGTCACCAACGGTATCACCGATAACGGCTGCTGCGTGTGCATCGGAGCCTTTACCGCCGTGGTTGCCTTCTTCAATGTACTTCTTCGCATTGTCCCATGCACCGCCGGCATTGGACATGAAGATAGCCATCATAACACCTGTTACCAGAGCACCTGCAAGCAGGCCGCCCAGTGCATCAACGCCCAGCAGCAGACCAACTACCAGAGGAGCTGCAACTGCCATGATACCGGGAACCAGCATTTCCTTCAGTGCTGCTGTTGTGGAAATTTCTACGCATTTCTTGTAGTCGGGCTTGCCTGTACCTTCCATGATGCCGGGGATGGTACGGAACTGTCTTCTTACTTCTTCAATCATTTCAAATGCAGCTTTCCCTACGGACTGCATTGTGAATGCGGAGAACAGGAAGGGCAGCATACCACCGATCAGCAGACCGATGATAACACGAGGATTCAGCATGTCGATTGTGGACAGGCCAACAGCCTCTGCATAGGATACGAACAGAGCCAGTGCTGTCAGTGCTGCGGAACCGATTGCGAAGCCTTTACCCATAGCTGCTGTTGTGTTACCAACTGCGTCCAGCTTATCTGTGATGTTTCTTACGGAATGATCCAGACCTGCCATTTCTGCGATACCACCTGCGTTATCGGCGATAGGGCCGTAAGCGTCAACCGCTACAGTGATACCTGTTGTTGCCAGCATACCTACTGCGGACAGAGCGATACCATACAGACCACATACGGTGTATGCAATGTAGATACCTACGCAGATCAGGATGATGGGGATAGCTGTGGATTCCATACCTACAGCCAGACCGGAAATGATTGTGGTTGCAGGGCCTGTTTCGGACTGGTCTGCAATCTTCTTAACGGATTTGTAATCACCGGAGGTGTAGATTTCTGTGATGATACCGATAATCTGACCAACGATCAGACCGGCGATAACTGCGATGGCAGCCTTCATGTTGCCAAAGCAGGTTTTGGACAGAATCACAGATACAATCGCAACCAGAATTGCTGCTGTATAGGAGCCTGTCTTCAGAGCCTTGTGAGGGTTTGCGTTTTCATCACCCTTAACAAAGAATGTACCGATGATGGAAGCCAGAATACCAACTGCTGCCAGTACCAGAGGATACAGAGCGCCTTCTGCGCTGTAGTATACCAGACCCAGTGTGATTGCAGAGATAACGGAACCAACATAGGATTCAAACAGGTCAGCACCCATACCTGCAACGTCACCAACGTTGTCGCCTACGTTATCGGCGATAACTGCGGGGTTACGAGGGTCATCCTCAGGGATACCTGCTTCAACCTTACCTACCAGGTCAGCACCAACGTCGGCAGCCTTTGTGTAGATACCGCCGCCAACACGGCCGAACAGAGCGATGGAGGAAGCACCCAGAGAGAAACCGAACAGGATGTCTGCATTGCCTGTCAATACATAGATTGCGCCTACGCCCAGAAGGCCCAGACCAACTACGCACATACCCATAACTGCGCCGCCGCTGAATGCGATAGACAGGGCTTTGTTCATACCGCCTGTTCTAGCTGCATTTGCAGTTCTTACGTTTGCATTTGTTGCAACTGTCATACCGAAGAAGCCTGCCAGTGTGGAGAAGATTGCACCAACAACGAAGCAGATTGCTGTAGGCCAGCTTACGCCGAAGCCAATCAGAATAAACAGTACAGCTGCGAAGATAACCAGAATTTTGTATTCTGCGGACAGGAACGCTCTTGCACCCTCTCTGATGCTTGCAGCGATTTCCTGCATTCTGTCTGTACCCTCGTCCATTTTGTTAACCTTACCTGCCAGGACGAAAGCAAACAGCAGCGCCACGATACCAAGTACAGGCGCCAGATAGATTAAACTTGCCATAATAATCCCCCTGTTTCTTAAAAAATTTAGAATGTGGATAATAATAAAAATGCGGAATATAACTTCCTTCCCGCCGGGGCGGAAAATCAGTTCCCACAGGAGCGCCCTTCGCACCCCTCCGGTCGGTTCTGCCGGAAAAGCTCCGAAAAAAACAAATACACAGCCAAATCCTTCTGCACCAGAAAGCCCTGTTTTTGATGGCGCAAGGGGAATCGACGTGTATCATTTTTCATGCGTTCCCTGCGGGTCAAGTCATATTCTGTCCCACAACTAAGTATAAACGAAAGGGTTTCCAAAAATCAAGTCACATCCTCCACACAGTTGTACTAATTTTGTATACAATTTTTGTTATTTTTGAACAATCTGCACAAGCAGGCTGTTTTTCCGCCCGTACAATCCAAAAAACTCTCCCCAAATAACCGGAGAGAGTTCTTTTTTCCTATTGTTTATTTTCATATCCGTGCAAGCCGAAGTCCTGCTTTCGCCCCACTCCTTATTGACACAGGAACTGCGCCACCAGCGGCAGTGTGATAACAGAAAGAATTGTGGAAACAAAGGCATATTCCGATGCTCTCTTCTCATCATTGCCGTAAAGGTCTGCAAAGGAGGGCAACGCCGCCGCCGCAGGTGTCCCCATCAGCACCACCAGTACGCTCAGTGCCATGCCGCTCATGAAGGTTCCGCAGATGAGCTTCGTAATGATGGGCATAATAATCAGCGTAAGGAAGCTGAAAATATAAACCTTTTTATCCTTGAAGATTTCGCGCACATTCGCCGCCGCCAGCAAAGACCCAATGTAAATCATGGAAAGGCAGACAGTTGTATTTGCGGAATACTGCAGCACATCAAAAATAGGCTGCGGCAGAGAAATCGAGTTCACAAAGCAGAATACGCCGATAATCGCAGAAAGGCAGATTAGGTTGATAAACGCATCCTTGAGCATCTGCAATGCGGATTTTTTCAAATCACTGCCCATTGCAAACAGCACAGAGCAGACGGTAAACAGGAATACATTGCAGGTAAACATGACAGCTACGCAGAAAATCAGTCCCTCTACGCCGTACATTGCCATAATCAACGGCTGCCCCATAAAAATAACGTTGCTGTAAACGCCGCCGCCGCTGAATAGCCCCAGCTCCTTCGGCTGCATTTTCATCGCCTTGCCGACAATAAAGAACAGCAGCGCACCGATGCAGCACATCAGATACGTCGCACCGCAGGTCACCAGAAAGCCCTTGAAAATCTCAGGAGAATATTCCCTTTGCAGCAGAACTACCATGTTACAGGGAACCGCCACGCGCGTCAGCACGATAGAAAGCCCCTTCGCATTCGTCAGTGACAGAAAATTCTTCTTGTGCAGCACCACGCCGATAATCATCAAAATGACCATCGTAATGAGCTGATAAATTACAGGTATCGCCATTGCTCTAAACTTCCTTCCTCTTATCTTCTATCTCTCATATTTTTTATAGCGACTTCCATTTTATCTTAAAATAAGCCGGTTTGCAATATTTTTTCCATTTTTCTGCAATATTTTCAATCTTTTATCAAAAGATAACCAGTTTAAATTTAAAAAATAAGATATCTTATTTATTGAAATGCATTTTTTTCTCCAAAAGACACTGCGCCGCCTTTGCCGCCAGAATCCCTACAACCGCCCCTGCCAGAACGTCCGTCGGAAAGTGTACCCCCAAATACAGACGGGAAAATCCAATCAGTGCCGCCAGCACATACGCCGCCGCTCCCCATCTGCGGTCAATGGCATAAATCGCCGTTGCCGCCGCAAAGGATGCCGAGGTGTGTCCGGAAGGAAAGGAATAATCCCCCAGCCTGCGCACCAGAATCTCGTACCCCAGCAGGTCATACGGTCGCGTGCGCGCCACCAAGGGCTTCAGCAGAAGATTGCAGATAACCATATTGAATGCCAGAGAAAGCAGCACCAGTAGCCCGCGATTGCTCCATTTTCGTCCCTTTACGCCAAGCAGCAGAAGCACCACGCCAATCCCAATCCAGAGCATCCCCTTGTTCGCCAGAGAGGAAATAAAAATCATAATTTTATCCATAACAGGGCTTGCAAAAACCTCCCGTATCCAAAGCAAAAGCTGCCCTTCCATCTCAAAAAACCGTTCCATCTCAAAACCTCCTTTCCCGTCATCGTATCACATCGTTGCTCTCTCGGTCAACGGGTGCAAAAGAAAAACCGAAGGAGGAGCTCCTTCGGTCTTTCTAAGTACGCATCAAATATTCATTTTATATTTTCCTTTATTGTTGTTCTGAAACTATCTTATAAATATTCGCCTTGTGGAACGCTGCGCCTACCACAAAGAAAATCACTGCACCTGCTACGCCCTGTACAATGTTTTCGGGAATAGAGGTTGCCGCTACCGCAAAGCTGCTCTTCAAAATACCGCCGCCGATAAAGTAGCCGAATACCATCCATGCAACGCCAACAAAAGCCGCCAACAGGTTGCGCCCTGTGTAGAATTTCGCTCTGCTGCCTGCGCCGGATGCAATCTTACCAATCAGCCAGCCCATCAGACCCTTGATAATCAGCGTAAAGGGTGCCCAATGGCTGTAGCCGCTCAGAACATCCGCCAGTGCGGAGCCAATACCGCCGGCAACCATGCCGTATCTTGCCCCGAAGAATACCCCGACCAGAAGAATCATGCTGTCCCCCAGGTGTACATAGCCCTGTGTTGCGGAAACAGGAATCTGGAATACCATCGTGCAGACTGCCACCAAAGCAATCAGCAAGCCGTGAATACAAAGCTCTTTCGTTTTCATTTTTGCATCTCCCACCTTACTTGTTTTTTCGTTATCGTAAGGATATCATATCCATTGTCTGTCCGCCAGTAGCAGCACAGTAAAACAAATAATTGTATCGGTGCAATCCATCATTTTGTACCCATACGCTTACTGCAATTCCTCTTTTAACCGCTCCATCACTCGCTCCAGTGTAAACGAAGCCATCAGCCGCCGATTCTCTCTATCCAGTAAGCGAAAATGCCCCGAAACCACATTCTGCTGTATCCGATACCCCTTCTCCTTCCATATCTCTCTCCACCAGACCCTTCCGCCCATTGTTTTCGGGTACTGCGGCTCTGCCTCCGCAAAGGCAAGCGCCTCCACCAAATCATCCAAATCTCCGCCGAACTGCGCCTGCAAAATACAGCTTTCGCGGAAAATTGCCGCAAATGCCGCCGCACCCGTCCATCCCAGAGAGCTGCGCCCCTTCTCAATCTCCACAAGGGTCTTTTTGGAAATCCCAAGCACCGCCGCCATTTTTTCCTGCGTAAATCCATATTCCTTCCGCACCGCCTTCAATGCACTGTCCAGTGCCGCGGCAAATTCCTTCTTCGTCATGCTCCTTCTTCCCTTCTTATAGCGGCGACAGATACATCAGGTACGGTGCCGTCAGTATCGCCATCCCCAGTGCGATTTTCTTTTTCTTTCCTTCCTCTAATAAAATCCCCTTCCATACGAACTTTATATGGAAAAAGTAAATCAGTACCCCTGCCAGAACTACGCCAACCGTTGCAAATAAAAATGCCCCCACAGAGGAAAACGGCGCATATATATGAAATGGCAGCGAAACCGCACTGCTGATGATGACCAGAACCCCTGCCGCCAGAAAATCCGCCAGAAATCCAAAGCCCCATGCTTTCCAAATGCCCCTCCGGTAAAGCTCCTTTTTCTCCGGCACCTTGAACAGGAAAAACAGAAGCAGCAGCATTACCGTATCCACAATAAAATTCGCCGGCAGCAAAAGCACAAAAAAATACGGAAACAAAATGGCATAGAAATATATTCCCCACATCGGGAAAATCAGGTTGTACAGCTTGATGTCTCGTTTCATGAAAGACCTCCTCCTCGGCATAATCGGTGTAAATTTACACTTTTTAACTTAGTGTAATTTTACACTTTTATCCTCCCCCTGTCAATCCCCCACAGAAAAAGGAGAGCGGTAATTCGCTCTCCTTCTCTTTTTTAATTTTCTTGATTAGCTGTTTGCAATATTGCTTACTACGCCGTCTGTGCCAAATGTCAGCTTAACATGATAGCCTCTGTTGTCCGCATCGCCGTCTTTCAAGTTCTTCTGATTCAATCCCTTCACATTACAGCTTTTCAGCTTCGCAGGCAGTGCAAAGGAGAATTTATTGCCGCTTGCAGTTTTGATGCGCACATAGCTTTCATCACAGGAGGTCAGCTCACCTGCCGCCTCTCTCACATAAACCGTCAGCTTTTCCACTCTGTTATCATCATCCAGAGATGCTTCCACATAAACCTTTACCTTATCATCTTCAATCATCTTCTTCACTGTATCCAGAGATTCTGTGGGAGAACCGTAAACGCGCAGGTTTGTTTTCTTGTTGCTGAGCCATGTATAGGTTTTACTGCTGCCTTCCAGTTTCAAACCATCATCTGCCGCTGTCGCAATGCCTTTCACTCTGACAGAGCCGTTTGTACTGTTAGGGCCATTCTCCAGTGCAATCTCATTTACCACACCGCTGCTGTTAAAGCCAAGCTTAATTGGCTCGCCTGCATATTTTGCCGTTGCAACATCATCCAGTGTAAAGGTATCGTCATCCTCATCCTTCAGCTTCGGCTTGATGGTTGTTTTCAGCTTATATTCTCCGCCGTCGGGTGTTTCAATCTTGATAATTTTATCCTCTCTGTCGAGTTCCACAAGCTTACCTCTTGCCGCTGTCAGTCTTGCGTCAACCTCCAGAATCTTGTTGCTGCCGTCCGCAACGATTTCTGCATACAGTTCTATTGCAGGGTCATTTGCGAATCTTGTCAGCAGCTTTTTGGATGCGGTTTCCGTACTGCCAATCTTAATATCCCCGTCTGCATATCTGGTCTGTAATGTATATGTGTTGGAAGAAGTCTTAAATTTCAACACGTCATTCTGAATGGATGCAACCGTACCCTTGCGCTCTGTCTTTTCATCGCTGGCAACAGACCACGCTCTTGCATACCCGGAAAGATAAACACCTGTCAGCTTGCCACTACGGTTCAGCACAAACTTGCAGTATACAGTATCATCATCTGCATCCGCATTGTCCACAAAACTTTCCGCCGCAGTTACGTTTTTCAGTTCTTCCCAGTCGCCATCCTTCGGACTCTGATCAGAATCATACGCAAATTTGTAGAACTGAATATTTTCTACCGGATTTGCAGAGCCAAAATTATATGTAGTTTCCTCCCCGTTCAGTGTCAGAATCATCTTCTTTGTGGTAAAGCTTTTTACCGTATAAACCTTGCTTGTGTCCTTCTTGTTTTCCGCAAAGGTGTCCTCGGACATAATAATCTTGGATACCTTGCCATTTGCATTCTTTGTCAGCTTCACATAGGTTGTGCCCTCGTCTGCCATCTTTTTCAGCGCCGCTGCCGTGCTCTTTGTGTCGCCGATATAAAATACACAGTTATCTGCAAAATAATAATTTTCCTTGCCGCTGCCGTTCAGCTTTACAACCACGCTGTTTGTATTAAAGGTATCCACCTCGCCGGAGGTTGTGTATTCATCCATAAATGTGATATACATTTCCTGTACATGTGTCACATCCTGATAACTGCCGTTTACCTTTTCCCTCTCGATTGTTGTGTTAATGCCTGCAAAAGCATACTGATTAGGGTGATCCTCCAAGAGCTGTTTCATCTGTGTCCGAGAAACCTTTTCCCCGCCCACATAGATTTTTGCATCGCCTTCCAGCTTCAAACTCAGAGATTCTCCTGTATTTTCATTATCAAAGGAAATCTTTTCATCCTTATATGCCGTCACATAGCCTGTTAGGTCATATTTTTCCTGATTGGTTGTACCCTTTGTCTGTCTCAGCGCAGTAATCTTGCCGCCGCTGAGTACCATCGAAACCTTATCCCCTTCGCTCAGCTTGCTCAGAGAGATAGTTTCTGTCGTATTGCCTACATAAACGGGGAATTCGCCCAGAGTAGCCTGGATGCCTTCTGTGCCGCCCTTATCCAGGCTCACCTGAATGTAATAATATTTCCCTTCATTTACATTGATTTTCGTAATCGTGCCGCTTTCCTCAACGCCCTCTGTCAGGATGCTGTTTGTCTTGTTCAGCATAACAGCCATTTCCGCACGGTTGATGTTCTTCTTGGGGTTGAAGTTGTTGTAGTTGTCCCCACTCACAACGCCCAGTCTTTTCAGAAGGTCAATCTGCACCAGTCTCTCGCCGGAAATGCTCCAGTAATCCGCAAACTTCTTTGCCTCTGCCGCATCCTTTTCCTTGTCGTAATACATCCCAAGCGCATTGCCGAACAGCAGCGCAACATCCTCTCTCGTTGCCGCTGTGTTGCCGCCTGCAAATTTTGTTGCCACCAGCTGCATGTCGATGATGCCGTTCTTCAGCCCATAGGCAACTGCCATCTGCGCCCACTTCGGCACCTGATATGTATCCAGCGTACCCATGTAGGCATACGCCTCCACCGCATCCATGGATTTTGCAACCCCTGTTTTCACCAGCACATTGTAAACCATCTGCATTGCCTCACAGTAGGTCACGTTGTTTTTCGCACGGAAGGTACCGTCCTCATAGCCGCTTAAAAGACCCTTGTCCGCCACACTGTTGATGACTGTTTCCGCCCCTGCCCAAGGCACATTGTTGATGTCCTTGAAATTTGCCGCATAGGCTGTCAAGGGCAGGCTGGAAGCTGCCATCACCGCAGACAGGATTAACGCGAACTTGCGCTTCATAACTTTTACCCCCTTTGATTTTCGTTTTCTATTTATTGTTCTTATAAATTCCTCTTTCTACTGTTCCATCAGGCATATCTGCCGAAATGTTACTATAAATTATATCATAACTGCGCCCCTCTGCCTAGTCCCAAGGTCTTAAGGTTTCTTTAATCTCTCAGGCAAAACCGCCGCTGCGCCCCTCTTTTTCCTCCCTAACGCCTTCCTTCTCCCTTCGCCCCCATTTTATATTCTTTTTTTATCAAAACAGGATTTTTCATCCCATCTTTCCAAAAAAGGTGTATACTAAAGAAAAACAGAAAACTTTATTTTTTATAAAGGAGGTCTTTCTTATGCAGGAAAAAAGAACCCACACGCGCGTTCCGGCAAAAGCAATCCATGAAACTCCGGCAAACGGCGTTTTCATCACAAAGAACGATCTGAGAAATTATGGTGCCTTTGCAGGTCTTTTCTTTCTCCTTCTGTCCGCCTTCGCCGTTCTGGGCAGAAAATGCAAAAAGAGCAGAAAAGACAAAAAAGACGGGAAATGCTGAGGTTTCGCCTTGCCAAGCCGTTTCCTTTTCGCTATACTATTAGGATAGTATAGGAGGGTTATCCTCCTTTTCAAATGCAGAAAAACCGAAAGGAAGAAAAAAACTATGAAATTAGGTATCGTAGGTCTGCCCAACGTGGGCAAAAGCACCTTATTTAATTCTATGACACTGGGCAAGGCAGAGGCAGCCAATTACCCCTTCTGCACCATCGACCCCAACGTGGGTGTGGTTCCCGTCCCCGATGAGCGTCTGGCAAGGCTGACAGAAATGTACGATTCCGCAAAAACAACACCCGCGGTAATCGAATTTGTCGATATCGCAGGTCTGGTACGCGGTGCATCCAAGGGCGAGGGCCTTGGCAATAAGTTCCTCAGCCATATCCGCGAGGTGGATGCCATCTGTCATGTTGTCCGCTGCTTTGAGGACACAAACGTTGTCCATGTGGACGGCTCTATCGACCCCATCCGTGATATTGAGACCATCAATCTGGAGTTGATTTTCTCCGATATCGAAATTCTGGAGCGCCGCATTTCCAAAACCGTCAAGCTGGCAAAGCAGGATAAATCCCTGCAAAGAGAACTGGATATTCTCTTAAAGCTGAAGGAAGCGCTGGAGGCAGGCAAGTCCGCAAGAAGCGTGGAATTTGATGCCCCCGAAGATTATGAATTCGTGCAGACCCTGACGCTTCTGACCGCAAAGCCCGTGCTTTATGCCGCAAATGTCACAGAGGAGGATCTGGCGGATGACGGTGCATCCAACGAATTTGTCGGCAGAGTCAGAGAATATGCCGCCGCAGAGCATAACGAGGTATTCGTGCTGTGCGCAAAAATCGAGGAGGAAATCTCCGATTTGGACGAAGCGGACAAAAAGGAATTCCTTGCCGAGCTGGGCGTGGAAACCAGTGGTCTGGATCGCCTGATTGCCGCAAGCTATAAGCTTCTGGGCTTAATCAGCTATCTGACCGCAGGGCCGCAGGAATCCCGCGCGTGGACCATCACCAAGGGCACAAAGGCACCGCAGGCGGCAGGCAAAATCCACTCCGATTTTGAGCGCGGCTTCATCCGTGCAGAGGTTGTGCATTATGATGACCTCATGCGTCTGGGCTCCTATAATGCCGCAAAGGAACAGGGCTTAGTCCGCTCCGAGGGCAAGGAATATGTGATGAAGGACGGCGACGTAGTGCTGTTCCGCTTCAATGTATAAAGAGCATGGATGCCCTAAGTCGAAATCAGACATACAACAAAACCCCCTATCCTAGGATAGGGGGCTTTTTGATTGCCTTTATTTATTCATCCAATAAATTTTTTACCAGGAAGGAAACATCCGTCTTTTCCTTCAGAATCCCATTTTCATACATCCAATCCGCATTATTCTGCCATACGGAAACATCCTGAGACAGGAACTTCGCATCCTCTGTTTCCATTACAGGCAGCAGAATTTCCATGCTCTTTGTTTCCACTGTTTTGGAAAGCGGGAAGTTTTCCTCATTCTGGTGGTCAAGCAGAATCTGCAATGCTTCCTCAGGGTTTTCCTTCATGAAGTCAAAGCCCTTGCGGCAGGCACGCAGGAATTTCTCGATTTTTTCAGGATTTTTATCCACTGCATTCTTCCCTGCCAAAAATACCAGCTCATAGCTCTGGGGAACGCCGTAATCGGTGGGGTAGAAATAGTTGATATCAAAGCCTTCCTCCTCCAACTGCGGTACCTCGTGGTTTACCATGTTGCCTGTGGTTGCATCCACCTGTCCGGTTGTGGTTGCTGTCAAAAGGTCGAAGCCAACATCTACAAACTGGCAGTCATCCGCAGACAGCCCTACGTTTTTCAGCATAGATGCAATCTGTGCCTCAGAAAGAGCCGTACCGCTATAGCCGATTTTCTTGCCTGCCAGATCCTCCGCACCCTTGATGCCGCTTTTTGCAAGGGAAATCACAACATTCAGAGAGCTTTGTGTCACTGCACCGACAGAAACAATCGGAACATTCTCCTCTACTGCCGTCTGGATTGCGTCCTGCAAATAGTAAATCCCGATATCCGCCTTGCCTGCCGCCGGCATGGAAATGCCGTCATTTGTGTTGGCAGGGAAGTTGATAACCAGGTTCAGTCCTTCGTCCGCAAAATAGCCCTTCTCCTGCGCTACATACAGGAAAGAATGAATCGCATTGGGATACCAGTCCAGAACAATGTTGAAATCCTCCAGAGCCGTATCATCCGTTTTTGCATCGGTTCCGCCGCCGCAGCCTGCCGCACCGAATGCCAGCACCGCCGCCATGCCAAGTGCCATCAGTTTCTTTTTCATAGCTTACCTTCTCCCTTCGTTCCGCGAGCCGTTACAGCTCTTTTCTCCATGTGATGATTTTCTTTTCTATCAGGGTAATGATGCCAACTGCCACCATTGCCACAACGGACAGCAATACCACAGGCGCAAAAACCCCTGCACCGTCCAGCTGTGTCATCATTCGTTTGCTGAAATAGCCAAGCCCCTTCTGCGCCCCAAGCCATTCCGCGATTGCCGCCCCGATCACGCTCATCGGCACGGACATCTTAATTGCGGAAAAGAAATGCGGCAGAGCCGTCGGCAGCTTCAGCTTTAAAAAAATATCCTTTTTTGTTGCACCGTAGGTAAAAAGCAACTCCTCCATTTCCCGCTTCGTCCCTTTCAGACCGTCAAAAACGGTAATCGCAATCGGGAAAAACGTCATCAGAATTGTCACAAGTACCTTGCTCCAAATGCCATAGCCAAACCAGAGGATAAACAGCGGCGCAAGGGCCGTTGTGGGAATCGTCTGGGAGGCAATGATAACGGGGTAAAGCGTTTTTTCCAGTCTCGGATTCCAGTCCATCGAAATCGCAAGCAAAAGCCCCAGCACCACGGAAATGCAAAGTCCCAGTGCGGTAACGCCCATCGTTGCCGGCAAATGCACCAAAAACAGGGGCGTTCTCAGCTCCCACAGCCGCACCAGAATCTGCGTGGGCGAGGGCAGGATATACGCCGCATTGATGCCCATTGCCGCCCCCTGCCAGAAAAGCAGGAGGATAAATACCAGTATCAAAGAAGAAATGTTTCGTTTCATAAGCGCACACTCCTTCTCAGCTTCCCAATCAGTCGTTCCTTCAAATCGACGATTTCGGGCTTTTTCAAATCATTTCTGTCCCGATGGGCAGGCAAGGGCACCTCTACCATCTCCATCGAAGAAAACGGTCTGTCCTGTATCACAAAAATTTTCTTCGACAGGAATACCGCCTCCTCTACGTCATGCGTGATAAAAAGAATCGTCTTATGGTAATGCTCCCATTGCTCCAACAGCCATTCCTGCATTTCCACCCTCGTCAGGTAGTCCAGTGCGGAAAACGGCTCATCCAGCAGGAGCATATCCGCCCCCGAAAGCAGCGTGCGCGCAAAGGAAACCCTCTGCTTCATGCCGCCGGATAAATCCTTCGGGTATTTTTTCATATATTCCGAAAGTCCGACCTGTGCCAAAACCTCCTTGCAGCGCTTCGCCTGTTCCGCCGCAGGCACACCTGCCAGCTCCATCGGCAAACAGATATTTTTCTCAATCGTCCGCCATGGAAAAAGCAAATCCTTCTGCGGCATAAAGGCACTGTATTGCTTCTGCTCACGGATGGGTCTCCCGTTCACCAAAATCTCGCCCTCCTGCAGCTGCTCCAATCCGTTGATTAAACGGAAAATCGTGCTTTTGCCACAGCCGCTCGCCCCGATGATCGAAACGAAATCCCCCGCCTCTACGGAAAAGGAAAGGTTCTCCATCATGGGGAACTCGTCCACCGCATAGCGGAAGGAAACATTTTTAAATTCCAACATCATCTGTACACCATTCCTTCTGTCTGCAAAGCTTCTCTTGCAGAGCCCTTTTATTCAGGGATTTCCTCATAAGCCATATCCCAGAACATTGCCTCATAGCGGCTGCAGTTTTCAAAAATCTCCTTCAGATGCGCTTCTCTTTCCGCAGAAATATCCTTCCCCAGCTCGTTTACCAGATCAATGATTTCCTGTGTGGTTTCGCAGTATTCCTTGCTGCAATAGCCGCGCACCCATTCGCCGTACAAAGGATGCTCCAATGCCCCCGGTACATGCTGATGGTGCTCCCCAATCATCTGATAGCTCCATGCGCAGGAAAGCACCGCCACCAGAATCTCCAGAGGGCCGCCCTTATATGCCTCATCCAGCATATAGGAGGTGTAGGACTGGTTCGTCAGTGTGGATTTTGTGGTTGCTACCTCCTGCTCCGTAATCCCCAGACGGGACATATACGCCTTATGAATATTCATCTCCCCGTCCAGTGTGTCATGCACCATATAGGAGAAGCGTGTCATCAGTGCCTCGTCCTCTGTTTTCACCACGCCCATCGCAAATACCTTCGCATACTGCAAAAGATAACGATAATCCTGCACCATATAAAAACGGAATCTGTCCTCGCGCAGTGTCCCTTCGCCCAGCTCCTTTACAAAGGGCTGCTCCAGATACCCTTCCCAGATAGGCTTTGCCACTGCATATAATCTGTCTGTCAAGCTCATGTTCTTCTTCCTTTCTTTTCCTTTCCTTTGCTCTGCAATAGAAAAGACCTCTCCCAATCGGAAAAGGTCTTCGTTTGTCCTCGTTGCTTCGCTTCCCTCCGTTGGTATTAACCACATCAAGTTCAAAGGGTTGGCATTTCATCCTCTCAGCTGCATCAGCACCCCCAGCTTTTTGCTTTATTTCCTTGATTATAGCATATTTTTTTTAAATGGCAAATACTTCTTTTCTCAATTAGGGAAATTACGGGGAAAGCACCTGTCGCTTTTCACAAAAATTTCAAAAAAACTTAAAATAATTTTACTTTACTTTTTTCGGAAAACGACTACACTAAAGAAGGTGCAATCATACTTAAATTGCCAATAAATTGCCAACATAAAAGCGGAAGGGTTCGGGAAACCGTTTCGGTGTCCCGAATGGAATCCGCAGAGCGGGCTTTGCCCACTCGAGGAAAACTGCAAGTTTCTAAGCATTTATGCTGACGGAACTTGTCAGTTTATTCTTCTGTCCAACAAGTCAAAAACCTGTTTTTGACTTAATTTTTTAGAAAGGAAACCCCGGTTATGGATTATGATACCCAACTGATTAACCTTGCCCTTGATGCAGGCGAAATCATGCTTGCCTCAGGCGCGGAAACCTTCCGTGTGCAGGACACCATGCAGCGGATTCTCTCCGTTTCCGGCAAGGAAAAAATAGAAGCCCTGGCAATGTGTACCCTTCTGATGGTCACCTTGCCACGAGAGGAAAAGGGTCCTCTCTCTATGGCGCGCGCCGTCAAAAACCGCGATTTGAATTTTGAAAAAATCTGCGCCGTCAATGATATGTCCCGCGCCTTCGTCTCCGGCAAAATCAGCGTCACCGAAGCCTTAGACCACTGCCAAGAAATTCATCACGCACCCAACTTCAAATTCAGCACCCGTGTGCTTGGCTATGCCATCAGCGGCGCAGGCTTCGCCTTTATGGTCGGCGGCTCTGTGCAGGATTTTCTGGTATCCTTCGTCATTGCCCTTCTCATGGGCTGTACACTGGTCTATCTGGAGAGCAAGAAGATTCCCTTCTTTGTCGCCCCCCTGATGGGCGGTCTGGTTACGGGGCTTGCCGCCTGCATGGCGCATGCGCTCCTTCCTGCCACCCAGCTGGATAAGCTGATTATCGGTACCATGAAGGTGCTTCTGCCGGGGCTTGCGCTTTCCAAGGCAATGCGAGATTTGCTTGAGGGCAACCTCATCAGCGGCAATTCCAAGGTAGTTGAGGTTCTGCTCATTGCCTGCTCCATCGCCGCAGGGGTTGCTGTTGCGCTGGCGCTGTTTCAAATGACTGAATGAACGGAGGAAATCCTATGAATACAACCTTGTTTTTCTATCTTGTGCATCCCTTGGTTGCACTCTTTGCAAGCGTAGGCTATGCCATCGTCTGCAATGCCCCCCGGAAGGAAATCCCCTATTGCGGGCTGACCGCCTTCCTCTGCTGGCTGGTGTATCAGCTTGTCCTTCGGCATGATGGCTCGTCCTTTCTGGCAACGCTTCTGGCAACCTTTGCCGCAACAGGCTTTGCGCGCTTTCTTTCCTACCACCGCATGCTCCCGACGATTGTCTATCATATCCCCGGCATCCTGCCTCTGGTACCCGGTGCGGCGGTCTATCGCTGCATCACCTCTGCCATGGAAAGCCGCGTGCTGGAAACAACCGCAAATATTCTGACTGCGCTAAAGCTGGCAGGTGCCATCGGCATCGGCTCTGTTATCATTCTGGTTCTGCCGCAGGCATGGTTCTCTTTCTTCCCCAGATTGAAGAGAAAAAACAGCTGAGCCGAATTTTATCAAACGAAAGGAGAAACGCCTTATGGATAACGATACGAAGCTTATCAATCTCGCTCTGGATGCAGGCGAAATCATGCTGAAAAACGGCGCAGAAACCTTCCGTGTGCAGGATACCATGAAACGGATTCTCTCCACCACAGGCAGAGAAAAAATCGAAGCAACCGCCATCTCCACCGCCCTCATCG
Source organism: Anaerotignum faecicola (assembly GCF_003865035.1). Classification (NCBI taxonomy): domain Bacteria; kingdom Bacillati; phylum Bacillota; class Clostridia; order Lachnospirales; family Anaerotignaceae; genus Anaerotignum; species Anaerotignum faecicola. The sequence goes on along the minus strand of NZ_BHVZ01000001.1, from coordinate 1,140,634 downwards.
TCACCCTCCCGCGCGAGGAAAAGGGCCCCCTTTCCATGATGCGCGGTGTCCGCACCCGTACCATCAATTTTGAAAAGGTCTGCGAGGTCAATGATATGTCCCGCGCCTTTGTTTCGGGCAAAATCTCTCTGGATGAGGCCATTGAGCGTCTGAAGGAAATCCATCAGTTTTCCTTCTATCCCCTCCCGATTCGTGTTTTCGGCTACGGTCTGATTTCGGGCTGCTGCTCCTTTCTGGATACGCCCTTCTTTCTGGATGGCTGCATTGCCTTTGTCATCGGGCTGTTTTTAGGCTGTCTGGATATCTGGCTTGGCAAAAAGAAAATCCCCTATTTCTTCGGGCCGTTTCTGGGTGGTGTTGCGGCAGCATGCCTTACCTGCCTCATTCAGCCGCGCTTCCCCTCGGCGCATATCGGCACCATCATCATCGGCAGCATTATGCCGCTTCTGCCGGGTATGACCTTCGCAAAATCCATGCGTGACCTGCTCGAAGGCAACCTTATCAGCGGCTACACCAAGGCAGTCGAGGCTCTTGTCGTTGCCTGCTCTTTGGCAGGCGGTGTCGGTCTGACCCTGTCCTATTTCATGTAATGCGCATAAAAAAAGCGAAGGCTATCAACTTCTGATTTCCTTCGCTTCTTTTTATGCTTCTTTATAGTTCTCTCCTGCCCTCCAAGGCTCTGGAAAGCGTAATCTCATCCACATATTCCAAATCGCCGCCAACCGGAACGCCGTTTGCGATTCTTGTCACCTTCACATCCAAAGGCTTCAGCAGCTTCGCAAGATACATCGCCGTTGCCTCTCCCTCCACATTCGGGTTGGTCGCAAGGATGACCTCCGCAACCGTCCCATCTATGCGGCTGAGCAGCTCCCGAATATGAATATCCTGCGGACCAATTCCCGTCATAGGAGAAATTGCTCCATGCAGCACATGATACACGCCATGGAATTCCTTCGTCCGTTCATACGCCGCCATATCTCTGGGGTCCTCCACCACCATAATCACCGAATGGTCGCGCTTCGGGTTCGCGCAGACGGGGCAGATTTCCTCCTCTGTCAGGTTGCAGCAGACAGAACAGTATTTCACCTCGTCCTTCGCCGCAAGAATGGCTTCGGAAAGCGCCGCCACCTTCTCTCTTGGCAAATTGATGATGTGAAATGCCAGTCTCTGTGCGGATTTTCCGCCAATCCCCGGCAGTGCCGCCAGTTCCTCAATGAGCCTTGTCATCGGGTTGCCGTAATAATTCATGCTGTCCCTTCTTTATCAGAACATACCGCCTAAGCCGCCGGTCATTCTGCCCATTTCTGCGTTATACATTTCCTCTACCTGACGAATTGCCTCGTTCACAGCGGAAATGATTAAATCCTCCAGCATTTCCACATCATCGGGATCTACCACATCGGGGTTGATTTTCAACTCCTGAATTTCCTTTTTCCCTGTGATGACAACCTTCACAGCACCGCCGCCGCTGGTCATTTCCAGTGTCTTTGCCTGCAGCTCCTCCTGCTTTTCCATCATCTGTTTCTGCATTTTCTGCGCCTGCTTCATGAGGTTATTCATATTCATACCACCCATGCCGCCGGGAAAACCGCCTTTTGCCATGTCTGATTCCTCCTTATATTTCATAAACCTAATCCTTTTTATTTTATCTGAAATTACGCCGTCTGGCAAGTGTCATTCCACATCCGCCTCCGGGAAATACTGCCCCAGAAGGCTTGCAAATTCCGCATCCGCATCCGCAGAGGGTGTCTCCTCCTCCTTGCCGTATGCCGCTTCTCTCCATTTTTCATATTCATCCTTCGTGGTGGTTCGCAGCTCGAAGCTTTTGCCCGTTTCCTTCTCCAGAACTGCCGCAATCTTGTCCATGCCGCGCTGAATCATATCCGTGAGCGCAGGATATGCGCAGATGAGATAGAGAAATTCATCCTCCTTGAAGCCGATTTCCACCTTGGAAAGCATCCCCTTCAGCACCGCATCCTCCACGTCATTGCGCAGCAACGCCCATTTCTCCTGTACTTCCTTCCTGTCCTCGGGCAGTGCAGGAGGTCTGCGCTTTGGCTTGGGCTTTTCCTTGGGCTTTTCTGTCGGTGTCGCCTGCGTGATGGCAACCGGCACGCCTTCTTCCATCTTCCGCTCCAGCTCGCCCAGTCTTGCCGCCAGGGCAGTCAAATCCTTCTCCGTCCATGGCGCGCAAAGCTTCATCAGCTCCACCTCCAGCAGAATCCGCTCATTCGTTGCCCATTTCATCTCGCTCTGCAAATCGGAAAATTTCCCGATGAAATAAATCAGCTCCTCCGGTGAAAGCACTCCTGCCGCCTTTTTCAGCCGTTCTCCGTCCTCCGCGGATAAATCCAGAATCCGCGTCACATCGGGCAGTGTTGCCGCCATCAGCAGGTTCCGCAGGTGCTGCAAAAGCTCCGTCACAAACTGCTTCACGTCTCTCCCGTCCTGCATCATCTGCTCCACCAGAAGCATCGCCTCTTTCGCATCCCGTTTCGCAAGCGCGTCTGTCATTTCAAAGAAAATCGTCTGGTCAACCGCGCCCATAATATCCAGTACCTTTTCCAGCGTAACCTCCTCGCCGCTGAAAAAGGCAAGGCACTGGTCTAAAATACTCAGCGAATCACGCATCGAGCCGTCCCCCAGATGTGCCACATAGCGCACCGCCTCAGGGGTCGCCTGCTGTCCCTCCTCCTTCAGATAGCCCATCAGCGTTTGGGCAATCGTCTCCGTGGTAATCCTGCGGAAATCAAACCGCTGTACGCGCGAAAGAATCGTTGCCGGCACCTTCTGTGGGTCTGTTGTCGCCAGAATGAAAATCACATGTGCAGGCGGCTCCTCCAGTGTTTTCAGAAGCGCATTGAACGCCGCCGCCGAAAGCATGTGTACCTCGTCAATGATATAGACCTTATATTTCCCCTGTGTCGGCGGATATTTCACCTCCTCGCGAATCTCGCGGATGTTGTCCACGCCGTTGTTGGAGGCTGCGTCAATCTCAATTACGTTCACGCTTCTCCCTGCCAGAATATCCTTACAAACGGCACACTCGTTGCAGGGCTCGCCGTCCGCCGTGGGGTTCGTGCAGTTGATGGCTCTGGCAAAAATCTTCGCCGTAGAGGTTTTCCCCGTGCCCCTTGTGCCGCAAAACAGATACGCATGGGACACGCGCCCCGTTTTCATCTGATTTTTCAGCGTTCTGACGATATGCTCCTGCCCGATGACGCTCTCAAACGTCTGTGGGCGGAATTTTCGATATAAAGCCGTATAAGCCATAAGCACACTCCTCTTTTTTTCCGAATCGAATCGGACATTCTTTTGCTATGATACCACAAATTTCAAAAAAATGATACTGTCCGCACCACGCCCTATGCCGCCCCACAGGGCAGACAAACGGCAAAGGTTGTGCCACCTTCGCCGCTTTCGGCAATGCGGATTGTGCCGCCGTGCAGCTCCACAATCTTGCGCACCAGCGTCAGTCCCAGCCCTACGCCGCCGTATGCCCGACTGCGCGATTTATCCACACGGAAGAACGGCTGAAAAATGGTTTCCCTGTCTGCTTCGGGAATCCCGCTTCCCGTATCCTGTACCAGAATCTCCACCGTATCCGCCCTCTCCTCTGCCGAAACGCGCACTGCTCCGCCCTCTTTGTTGTAGCGAATGGCATTTTCCACCAGATTAAACAGCAGACGATACAGTAAAATATCACTTCCCTGCAAAAGCACCTCTCCCGTCGCTTCCTGTAAAAGCGAAATCTGCCGCTTCTCTGCCATAGGGGAAAGGTCTGCCAGCACCTCCTCTATCAACGCCGTCAGCTCTACCGCATCCGCCCGTTCAATCGTGTTCATTTCGCTCATTTCCAGAAGCGTTTTCACCAATTTTGAAAGCCGCTCCGTCTGTTCCTTCAGCATGGCAAGCAGCTCCACCGTTTCTGCGTCCATGTCGGGGTGCGGCATTTCCTCGTATAATTCCAGCTGTGCCTGCATCATCGCCAAGGGCGTGCGAAATTCATGCGCCGCATTGCCGTTAAACTCCTGTAAGGAAGAAAACGCATCCGAAAGCCGCCGTACCATGGCCTCAAAGGAATGGCTGAGTGCCTGAAATTCGGGAATCTGCTGCTCCTCCGCCTGATACTGCGTTAAATTCTCCGCTTGGATTTGTGCAATTCTGCCGGAAAAGCTTCTGAGCGGTCTAAGGGCATAGCCGCTCACAAAATAAGTAATACAGCCGCTCGCCAGTGTAATCAGAAGGGTGATCAGCCAGCTGCTGAGCGTAAAAATCTTTTTGGTATCATCAATTTGAATTTCAAAATCGGGAGGAAGCTGCTCCACATCTGCGTCGGGAATGGAAATCATAAAATCCGCCGTCGGTGTCTGATGAAAAATCGCCTGCCCCAGCTTATCCATATAAAACATGCCTGCTCTGGAAAGTGCCAGATTCAGAAAAATACAGGTAGCGGCAATCAGCACCGCCGTCATCAGCGTCAGTCTCCATTGTAAAGAAAGTCGCTTCATTTCCACTCTCCCCCTATCCGATATCCTTCCCCGACCTTGTTTGTGATCGGGTCATAGTTCAGCTCTGCCTTCAGCTTCTTTCGCAGCGCAGAAATATGCACCCGAATGGAATTGCTGAACGCATCCACACTGCCGTCCCAGACATGCTCCATCAGCTCCTCCTGACTGATTGGTCTGCCCTGGTGCAAAAGCAGATATTCCAAAATGCCCTTTTCCTTTCTGGTCAGACGGATTTCCTTCCCGTTCACAAGGGTTTCTCTGGTGCGGGTATCAAAGGAAATGCCGCCGCAAACCAAGGCTGTGCTTTGCTGAATGAACTGTCTGCGTGTCAAACTGCGCACCCTTGCCGCCAGCTCCTGCAAATGAAAGGGCTTTTCCAGATAATCGTTCGCCCCTGCATCCAAGCCCGCAACCTTATCCGCAACCTGACTGCGTGCGGATAAAATCAGCACCTTTGTTTCCGCATCCGTTTGGCGCAGCCGCTCCAAAACCTCCATGCCGTCCATCCCCGGCAAATGCAAATCCAACACAATCAAGTCATACTGCTCTATCAAAAGCCGCTCCAACGCCTCTGCCCCGTCATAGCAGCAATCCACCTCATAGCCTGCATGGTGCAGGCTTTTGGCGATGGTGTCGCAAAGCATCCTCTCATCCTCAATCACCAAAAGCTTCATGGCTCTGCCTCCTTTCCGATTTCCTTCACTTTTTTCCTTTTTACAGTATACCATGTTTGCAGGGGAAGAAAGCAGCTGCGAAGCAGATATTTTCTTCCACAAGGCATGGTATGAGCAGGCTATGCCTGCGAATCGTAGAATTTGCTGTGAAAACAGCAGATAGACGCTGTAAGCGGCTAACCCACGGATATGTCCGTGGGTATTATACCATAAAGAAATAAAATAAAAATTAAGTTTTTTCTTAACAGAGATTTTATTTCGGATGTTGTATACTGGTTCCATCAAGAAAAATAAAAACGAAACCGTCCCCCTTGGAACGAAAGGAACGAAACCATGAAAAAGGAACTCGCAACGCCGTTTTTTCAGCTTGCCGCTCTTGCGCTCGGCATCGGCATGATGGTCTACGGCGCATATCGCGGAGAGGCAGCTGTTGTGCTCTCCAAAGCAATCAAATTATGTCTGGAGTGTGTCGGCATTGGCTAAAAAACAAATAAAATCCTATCTTCTGGCAAGAATACGAGGAGGTATTCAGCTTCTGGCAACGCTTTTGAGCAACCTCCACCTGCCAAATTTCCTAAAAGGAACCATCTTTCAGGGCAACACCAAGCAGGTCTGCGTACCCGGTCTGAATTGCTATTCCTGTCCGGGGGCAGCGGGCGCGTGTCCCATCGGGGCCATGCAGGCAGTGGTCGGCTCCTCAAAGTTCAAGTTTTCCTATTATATCACAGGAATGTTGATTTTCATCGGCGTTCTGCTGGGAAGATTTGTCTGCGGCTTTCTCTGCCCGTTCGGCTGGTTTCAGGATCTGCTGCATAAAATCCCGACAAAGAAATTTTCAACCAAAAAACTCAGTGGTCTTCGCTATCTGAAATATCTCATTTTGGTTGTTATGGTTTTTCTTCTGCCTGCGTTTGTGGTAAACGTGGTCGGCATGGGAAACCCCTTCTTCTGCAAATATCTTTGTCCGCAGGGGGTGTTGGAGGGTGCCATTCCACTCTCCCTCGCCAGCACGAGCATCCGCTCCGCCCTCGGCTCGCTGTTTGCATGGAAAAGCTGTGTGCTTGTGGCTGTAATCATCCTGAGCATACTGTTCTATCGCCCCTTCTGCAAATGGATTTGCCCCTTGGGTGCGTTTTACGCATGGTTTAACCGCATTTCCCTTTTGCAGCTTCAGGTGGATCAAAACAAATGTATCTCCTGCGGCAAATGCGGCAGGGCGTGCAAAATGGACGTTGCTGTTCCTCAGACACCGAATCATAACGAATGTATCCGTTGCGGTGCCTGCATCACAGCCTGTCCCACACAAGCCATTCACTATCAATACGGATGTAAAAAACAGAAAACGGAGGAAACAAAATGAAAAAAAGAATTTTACTTTTCGCAGTCTCTCTTATTTTAGTCCTCGGCTTTACTGCCTGCGGCAAGGCAAAGCAAAGCGCAGAGGAGCTGATTCAGCAGGAAAATGAAATCATTGCAGAGCATCAGGATTTATGGGATCTCGCTTTTAATGCGGTAGATAAGGACACTGTCGGCTCTCAAACAGGCGACTATGCCGATTTTCTGAAAATGGCACTGGAAAATATAAAGGACCAGCTGAGCAAAGAGGATTTCAAGGCTCTGAGCGAGGATGTGAAAAAAATCAAGGCTCTGGAAGAGCAGCTTGCCGCTTTGCCGCAGGAGGACAGCAATCCCACCGGCACCTCTCTGGACAGCGCAAAGAGCTTTCCCGCCTTTACCGGCAAGGACTTTGACGGCAATGCCGTAGATGAAAGCCTGTTTACCAACAATAGCGTAACTCTGGTAAATTTCTGGTTCAACGGCTGCAGTCCTTGCGTTGGGGAGCTGCCTGCTCTGCAAAAGCTGCATGATTCCCTGAAGGAAAAGGGCGGTGCCGTTGTCGGCATCAACGTGGAAACTCTGGATGAAAACGAGGATACCATTGCTGCCGCAAAGGAAATTATGAAAAAGCAGGGTGCATCCTATCAGAACATCTATTTTGATTCCGATAGCGAGGCAGGTAAGCTGGCACTTTCTGTAATGACCTTCCCCACCTCTGTTCTCATTGACAGCGAAGGCAATATTGTGGGTGATGTCATCGTAGGCGGTCTGGATAACGAAAAGACCATGGCAAGTGTGCAGAAGCAAATTGATGAAATTTTAGCAAAATAAGAAAAAAGCGCAAAAGAAAAAGCAGGTGTTGTCGGCGAAAGCCACAGCCCTGCTTTTTTTGCTGTTTTGATTATTTCAAAAATAAATAAGGTCCGCACACCCGCTGTTGCCACAGCGCCCCACGCGTTACCTTCTTCCACGGCTCCATTCAGGCACCCTTACTACACACACAAGTAGACTGCTTAGTGCTGCTGCCTTCCGACCCTGACACGATTCACAGGCTCATGTTGCGTAAGACCCAAACTTCAACACCGCTTTCAAAGGGCAGACCATCAAGCCCTGCGTCGAAAGCGAGCATCACCCTCACTATAGCGGATTGTGAGTACAGGGCACCGCTACCACCCCGGCTAGTGCGGAAATATCATCACTCCCTAAGCTTCGGGAGGATTTCACAAATATAACTATGTTATTATACACGCTCATTGGTTTTCTGTCAATGGCGCTGCATTGGCATTTTTACGAAAACGCTTAAAAAACCGCTTCATAATCTCGCTGCATTGGGGTTGCAAAACGCCCTCCTCCACTGCCACCTGATGGTTGAGCCTTGGTTCATTCAGCACATCCAGCACAGAGCCGGCGCAGCCTGCCTTGCTGTTTCTTGTCCCGAAAACCACCCTTGGGATGCGTGCCTGCACGATTGCCCCCGCGCACATCGGGCAAGGCTCTACGGTAACATAAAGCACACAGTCCTCCAGCCGCCAATCCCCCACGATTTTCGCCGCCGCATCAATCACATCAATCTCCGCGTGGCGCAGAGGATTTTTGTCGGTATTGCGCAGGTTATGCCCTCTTGCGATAATCTTGCCGTTTCGCACCATCACCGCGCCAATCGGCACCTCGCCTGCCGCAAGCGCCTTCTCCGCCTCCGCCAGTGCTTCTGTCATATATTTCTCGGATTCCGTCATTTTTATTCCTCCGCAGCCAGATAGAGCTGTCCCCTTCTGTCCTCATTATCCGCAACGAACCAGTAGTCCTCCCTGCCGTTTCCGTCAAAATCGCAGGGATAGATGCACTGTCCGTACTGAATATCCTCATTCGCGGTTTTCAGTCCTTTTTCCGTCAGGATATATCGAATCGTGGTAGCCGTGGTGTCGCAGGCATAAATTTCCTGCACGCCGTCCCCGTTCATATCGCCGCTCATAAGCGGGCCATAGAAGTTTTCCACGCCCACATGCGTACTCCAAAGCTTACGGAAGCTGTCATTCACCGCATGATAAACATACAAATCCATCCCGTCCGTCAGAATATATTCCTTTACACCGTCCCCATCCAAATCCGTGATGTGGCACTGCGTCACCTGATGGCGCAGCTTTCTTGTGCCGGTATTCTGCCAGCTGCCATCCTTTTCCTCATAAATCTCCATATTTTTATCAATAAAAAGATACAGCCTGCCGTTCTCCGCGCCCAGTGCAGTGCAAAGCTCTCCCTCCAGAGGGATTTCCCCTGCCACGTTCAGTCTGGAATCGTAAAGCATCACCCGTTCCGCGCGCGTATAGGTCTTTTCGCTTTCGCCCTCGCCGCTTTCCTCAATACTGGAAACCAGAACCGCCAGTCTTGCGTCATCCTCCTTTAAAAACGCCGCCGAGGTCGCCTCTAAGCCGCGCCCATAGGAAAAGCTGCGGTAACGGCTCAGCCCGTTGGCATAGCGGTAGACCTCTGCCTTGCCGCCACGAATGGAAACCGCCAGCCGCCGTCCCTTCGCATCCTGCCCGACAGAGTAAATCCCCTCTGCGGAAAATTCCCCTCTGCCCGTGCGGAAGGAGGTCGGCATCCCTGTCCAGCTTTCATACGCCCGAAAGCCGCCGTCCGCCAGAAACGGGTTGCGCTCCTTTAGGCTGTAATAGCCGTTATCATAGCCACCGCTGTAGGCCACCCCTGCCAGAGAGCCGCCTACAAACCAGCATTGCAGTGTCCCTGCCGCATCGCCGTTATAGTGCAGCAGCGCCGCCTGCGCCAGTACGGCATCCTGTCCTGCCTTTCCCTTCAGGTTATATTCGCAGGCGGAGGAGGCATCAAACAGCCGTTCATTTTCCTCCGTCGCCTCCGGCACAACTGCCGCCCCAAAGCTCAGGCTGCTGTGGTCATATTCCCAATAAAAATCCTCTGTCACCTTGTCGATGGATTCCTCATACGCCTCCTGCTCGGCAGCACTGAGGCTAAAGGTATCCTCCTTTGCGCCGCAGCCGCTAAGCAGAAGCAGACTTGCCAGAATCGTCATCCATTTCTTCATAGTATTCCCTCTCTCAAAAAAGAACCGTCCGAAACGCCGCTTTCAGCCGCTCTTTTCGGTTTCCTTCGTTTTCCAGAATGATAAAAACAAGTGCTTCCTTTGTAAGTATATGCTACGATTATACCCTATCCAACCTCAAAAAACAAGCCGCACCAGTGCCACAGCCGCAAAGATGCCGACAAGGTTTGCCAGAAGGGCGCAGGGCAGCGTATATCTCGTTTTCCGAATCCCGACAGAAAGAAAATACAGGCTCATCGTATAAAACACCGTTTCCGTACAGCTCATCATGACAGAGGCCGTTCTGCCCAGAAAGGAATCCGGGCCGTACTTCGCAAAAAGGTCGGTCAGAAGTCCGGTTGCCGCGGAGGAGGAAACCAGCCGCACCAGACTTAACGGTGCCAGCTCTGCCGGAAAGCCGACTGCCTCTGCCGCCGGGCGAATCAGCCGCACCAGAATGTCCAAGAGCCCCCCTGCGCGCATCACCTCCACCGCCATCATCAGACCGATTAGAGTCGGCAAAATATCCAGAACCGTCTGCAGGCCCTCCTTCGCCCCCTCCAGAAACACCTCATAAATATCCATTCGCTGCAAGCACCCGAATACCACAATGCACAGCACCGTAACAGGAATCAGCAAATCGGATATCGTCAGCAGTATCCCCACGCTATCCCCTCCCCTCCAATGCCTTCGCCGCAAGCGTACCAACCAATGTCGTAAGCATCGTTGCCGCAATCCCCACCCCGATAATCTCCGCCGGGCTTTGCGAGCCGTATTCCATGCGGTACGCCAGAATATTCATCGTGACCAGCTGCAGGGAGGTCATGTTCACCGTCAGAAACATACACATTGCCGCCGATGCCCGTCCCTTTTCCTCTCGGTTCAGCCTTTGCAGCTCCTTCATCGCCATCAGTCCGGCAGGTGTTGCCGCCCATCCAAGCCCCAGAAAATTCGCCACAAAATTCGTTGCGATATATTTTCTTGCAGGATGCAGCCGCGGCACGGAGGGAAAGAGAAAATCCATCAGCGGTGTCAGCCTTGCGGCAAGCCGGTCAATCATGCCGCCCCGCTCCGCAATCTTCAGCACCCCCGACCAAACCGAAATTACCCCTGCCATGGCAAGCGCCAGCTCCACCGCAGAGCGTCCGCCGCTTAAAATAGCCCCCGTCACCATATCCATTCTGCCCAGAAACGCGCCCGTCAGAATTCCGCCAATCAAAAAAAAGCCCCAAATGCCGTTTAACATTTCCGCCTCCCCCCTCTCGTTAGTTTATGTTTGCTTCCTTTCTCTCATGAACCTTTTTTCCCCTCAGAAAAATTGCAGTAAAAAACTCCGAATCTTCTTCAAAAAATGTGATTTTTGTTGAAAATTGTTCTTTTTTATGTTAAGATTTAATAAATATTCCGGCAAAAAACAAACAGTAATAAATTTTAGGGGGAAGCGAACAATATGAAATCAACAGGTATCGTAAGAAAAGTGGATGAATTGGGAAGAGTTGTTCTGCCCATCGAGCTTCGCCGCAACATGGGAATCGAAATCAAGGATTCTCTGGAAATCTTTGTTGATGAAAACACCATTATCCTGCAAAAATACGAACCTGCCGATATCTTCACAGGCAGTATGGATGATTTAATTGATTATAAGGGCAAAAAGGTTTCCAAGGCTTCTATTTTGGAAATGGCAAGAATTGCCGGTCTGGATGTGAAATAAGCACTCGCACACAAAGCCCGTTCCTTATGATGACAGGAATTCGGGCTTTTTTTATTGCTTTTTTCTCTCTTCCTCCCCTTTTTTATTGACAAGCCCCCCTCCACCCCCTACAATAGTCATATCTCAGATATTTCGTATGCAAACTAAATTGAGGAAAGGCGTGAACCAAAAATGAATCTCACATTTGAAGGAAGTAAAAATTATGTAGCCAGCGAAGAGCTGATGCGTTCTGTAAATATTGCCATCGCCCTGCAAAAGCCCCTGCTCATCAAGGGCGAGCCCGGTACCGGCAAAACCATGCTTGCCGAAGCAATTTCGCAGGCTCTTGGCAAAAAGCTTATCATCTGGAATATCAAATCCACCACAAAGGCGCAGGATGGTCTCTATGTGTATGACGTTGTGCAGCGTCTGTATGATTCCCAGTTCGGCAATGAGGGCGTGGATGATATCGGCAAATATGTCAAGCTTGGCAAGCTTGGCGAAGCGTTCCACAGCGACGAGCAGGTCATTTTGCTGATTGACGAAATCGATAAAGCCGATTTGGAATTTCCCAACGACCTTCTGTGGGAATTGGATAAAATGGAATTTTATATCCCCGAAACAAAGGAAACCGTTAAGGCAAAGCAGCGCCCCATCGTGATTATCACCTCCAATGCGGAGAAGGAGCTGCCCGATGCCTTCCTGCGCCGCTGCATCTTCCATTATATTGAATTCCCCGATGCAGAGCAGATGGAGGAAATCATCAAGGTGCATTTCGACCATGTGGAGGAAAACGTACTGAAACAGGTGCTTGCCACCTTCTATTGGATTCGTGGGCTGTATAATATCCAGAAAAAGCCCAGTACCTCTGAGGTCATCGACTGGATTCGCGCACTGGAGCTTGGCGGCGTGCCTGCATCCAAAATCAAGGAAGCCGTCCCCTTCGCCGGCGTTCTCTTGAAAAAGAACGAGGATATCGATACCATGCGTAAATTTTTGAAGTAAGTAGGTGAGTGACTGATGTTTACTTCATTTTTCTATCTCCTTCGTGCCAGAGGGCTGAAGGTTTCCCTCAACGAGTGGATGTCCCTCATTGAGGCACTCGATAAGGGTCTGCATCATTCCTCCTTTACAGGCTTTTATTATCTCTGCCGTGCCATTCTGGTCAAAAGCGAGGCAGATTTTGATAAATTCGACGGTGCCTTTCTGGAATATTTCAAGGATATGGAGCGCGCCACCGATGAACTGCCCAAGGAGCTTCTGGATTGGCTGAATAAACCAAGAGAAGAGCTGGACGGCAGCTTCAGCGAGGAGGACCTTCTCCGCAACCTCGGTCTTTCCGAGCAGCAGATTCAGCAGATGTTTCTGGAGCGTTTGCAGGAGCAGCACGAGCAGCATAACGGCGGCTCAAAATGGATTGGCACCAGAGGCGCGTCCCCCTTCGGCAATAACGGACAGATTGATAAGGGCATTCGTGTCGGCGGCAAAAGCCAGAAGCGCAGTGCCTTTCAGGTGGCAGGCGAGCGAAAATTCCGTGATTTCCGTGAGGATAATATCTTGGATACCCGTCAGTTCCAGATGGCCTTCCGCCGTCTGCGGCAATTTTCCGCCCGTGCGGATGAGGCAAGAACCGAATTTGATGTGGACGGCACCATTCGCGAAACCTGCGATAACGCCGGCAATCTGAAGGTGGTCTATGATAAGCCCAGAAGAAATACCGTCAAGGTACTCCTTCTCATGGACAGCGGCGGCTCTATGGATTATTACAGCCGCATGTGCTCTGCGCTGTTTCAGGCGGTGCGTAATTCCAATCATTTCAAGGATTTGCAGGTGTTCTATTTCCATAACTGCATCTATTCCAAAATCTTCAAGGACCCTCGCATGCGCCCGAATTCTGCCATCCCGACCGAATGGATTCTGCAAAATATCAGCAGTGAATATAAGGTCATCATCGTTGGGGATGCCCAGATGGACCCCTATGAGCTGATGGAGGGCAGCTGGTATAGCTATGGCTCGCGCGACCGTACCCCCGGTATTGAGTGGCTCAAGCGCTTCAAGGAAAAATACTCCCATATCGTCTGGCTGAACCCCTCCGAGCGTCCCTATTGGGGCGGCTGGTGGGCAAAAACCTACGATATTTTGGCAAATGAATTTGATATGTATCGCCTGACCTTGGACGACCTAAACAACGCATTAAAGAAACTCATGGTGAACCGATAAACTGATTTTTACCCCTGTTTGATATCCAACAGGGGTTATTTTTTGCGTTCCGCTAAATTGATAATCTTCTTCTTTTTCTTTTTGGCATACTGCAATGTTGCGTAAGCTCCGCCTTCCTTCCGCTCTACCATCGCAATCACATAATCCGCCTGCTCTACCATCCAACGATTTCGCAGTACAATCGCATGCTTATAATGCACTCCCTCTAATATGGATGGTATCAGCACCAAATCAAACATGCTTTCATAATACGCCGAATTCACATTGATTCTTTTTTGCAGATACGGCAATACAAGAATCAAAGATATTTCCTTTTCCCTGTATTGTCTTTTCAGCAATCGCACTGCCGCCGCGCACAAATTGTCAAATTTCCCCATTCCGCCTACAAAACATTCTATCGGCGATTCCGTATATTGTATGATTTCTTCCAATACCTCTGTAATATCCTCCGCCTGCACCCCACAAACATCTCTATGTCCTGCGAATGTACATCGAATCATGATATCCCCCACCTTTTTTCCTCTGCATAAAATTTTCGCAAGTTATAAACTATATAAATAGTATATCTATACAGTTTATTATAACGAACCTTAACAAAAGATACAATGTAAAAAAATATGCAGAGGAGGGTTGCTTGATGGAGCTTGATTACAAAGCAATCGGAAAAAGAATCAAAATCGCACGCATCCAAGCCGAGCTTTCTCAGGAAGCATTAGCCGAAAAGGCAGACCTTTCCCCTACTCACATGAGCAATATCGAAAATGCCAATACAAAGCTAAGCCTGCCGATGCTGATTTCCATTGCAAATGCGCTTTCCGTATCTGCGGATACTCTGCTTTGCGATTCTGTTATCCATTCCAAGGAAATTTTCGCACAGGAAATCCAAAGCGCCGTAGCGGACTGCGATGAATATGAAATTCGCATCCTAACGGAAATTCTGAAAGCATCCAAGCGCGCACTGCGGCAGAATAAAAAATTGAATCAGCACTAAAAAAGAACCCAAAAGGGTTCTTTTTTGTTTGGAAAGCCTGCTTTCGCCTTATCTTGCCATTCTCTTTCGGTAAGAGAAAGAGGACGGGTGATTCCGCCCAATCAGCACATAAATCACAATCGACAGCAGATTAAACACAGACATCCCCGTAAACATCGTCTCATACCCAAACGAGGAAATCAGTCCCCCTGCAATCGCGCCGCCAATGCCGATGCCGATATCATACGCGCAGAGGAAGGTGGAGTTTGCACTGCCGCGCTTTTCGGGTGGTGCAATCGCCACCGCCATGGACTGCAATGCAGGCTCCAGTCCGCCGAAGCCAAAGCCGGAAAGCACTGCCGCCAACAGATAGGTCACCGTATTCGGAAACAGCCCCAAAAGCAAAAACGCCGCAAACATCGCAATATTACAGCTATAGGCAAAAATCCCCTCGCCATGGCGGTCTGTCACCTTCCCTGCCGTCATACGCATAATCAGCACCGTCACTGCCATAATCACAAAGAATAAGCCGCCGCTCGGCAAGCCCTTTTCCGCCGCAAATTTTGCCGCAAAATTTTCCAGTGCGCCATAGGTAAACATGAAAACCACCGCTGTCAGCGAAGCAGGAACCGCATTTTTATCAAACAACCCCTTTAAGGACAGCGGCTTTTTCTCCACCGCAATATTCGGCGCTTTCAGCAGGAAAAACAGCACCAGTGCAAGCGCAATCGAAAGGCTCCCGAACAGAAACAGCACGGAAAATCCGCATTTTTCCATCAATGCCAAGCCAATCGCAGGCGCAACCGCCGTTGCCAATGCCGTTGCCAAGCCGAAAATCCCCATGCCCTCCGCAAAACGGGAGCGCGGCACGCTGTCTGTCGCAATGGTCGCGGTCGAGGTATTGGAAAACGCCAACGCCGCCCCATGCACCATACGGCACACAAATGCCAGCACCAGTGTATGCAGAAACAGATACCCCAGCGGCATCAGAAGCATCCCCAAAAGTCCCACCGCCAGAATCATTTTCCGCTTCCCGTTATCTAGCATCCACCCAATAAACGGACGGCAAACCACCGAAACCACGCAGAACAGCGCAACCGCCATCCCTGCCACCGCCTCCGAGCCGCCAAGTGCCTCAATATAAAACGGAAACGTCGCCAGTATCGCCAGATGGTTCAGAAATACCAGAAAATTGATGATAATAATAAATACAAAATCCTTCCGAAAAAGCTTTTCCTCCTGCAAAAAAATACCTCCTTTTACCTTTTTCCGTTAAAATAAAAAAATGCGCTGCCTCTATGCCTGTCACAATCGGATTTACGCATATCAGCAACGCATTGCACTTATGTTATACCACATTTTTTCTGTTGATGTAAGAAAAAATTTTGTTTTTTGCAAAAAAAATACACCGTACCCACAACAACGGATACGGTATATTCTTTAGAGGTATATTTTTTAGACTTTGAAAGGTGTCTTAAGTCTACTTGATTAGCAAAATCAGTCTACCTTTACGGTCCAGCCGAATTTATCTTCCTTCAGACCCCATTGTACGCCTGTCAGCTCGTCATAAACCTTCTGTGTCATTTCACCGATTTTGTTATGGTTTACAACAACCTTTTCCTCTCCGCGTACAAAGCCGCCGATGGGTGTTACAACTGCGGCAGTACCGCACATGAATGCCTCCTGCACTGTGCCGTTCTTGCAGCCCTCCATCAGTTCGTCAACTGTAATTTTGCGCTCAACGGTTTCCATGCCCCAGCTTCTTGCCAGCTCCAGAATGGATTTTCTGGTTACGCCGGGCAGGATGGAGCCGTTCAGCTCAGGTGTCACCAGCTTGCCGTCCCAGACGAACATCAGGTTCATGCCGCCGCCTTCTTCTACATATTTTCTTTCAACGCCGTCAACCCATACAACCTGAGAATAGCCCTTCTTTGCCGCCTTTTCGCCTGCTCTGGTTGCCGCTGCGTAGTTGCCGCCGCATTTTGCATAGCCTGTGCCGCCGCGAACCGCACGCACATCATCCATTTCAATCAGCATATCCACAGGAGCCAGACCGCTCTTGTAGTAGCTGCCTACCACGCAGGCAATCACCATAAATGTCGCATGAGAGATGCCATGCAGTGCCAGATCTGCATCTGTACCGAACAGGAAGGGACGCAGATACAGAGATGTACCATACTGGTCGGGCACCCAATCCTTTTCCACCTCTACGAATTTTCTCAGATATTCCACTGCATCCTCCACATCAAACTGCGGCAGGCACAGTCTTTCTGCGGAATTGTTCATACGCTTGAAGTTTTCCGCAGGGCGGAACATCTGCACCTCGCCGCTGGGTGTGCGGTACGCCTTCAGCCCTTCAAAAACCTCTGCGCCGTAATGGAATACCAGTGCGCCGGGATTCAGAGAAATATCCCCAAAGGGAACGATACGAGGGTTCTGCCAGCCGTTTTCGCTGTCATACTCCATCATAAACATGTGGTCTGTAAATGCTACGCCAAAGGGCACGGTAGCAGGATCGGGTTTCACCTTGGGGTTTGTTGTTTTTGTTACCTTTACTTCCATCATACGTCTTCTCTCCTTTGTTTTTCTCATTTTATCATTTTATCTTTTGTAAGGTTTATTTCTTTTCTTCCACCATCTTAATATTGCCGCGGATGACATCGCAGGATTTTTTCAGCTCTTCCTTTTCTCTCTCATTCAGAGAAAGCTCTACGACCTCCTCCACGCCGTTTTTGCCAATCACGCAGGGCACGCCGACAAATACGTCCTTCTCGCCATATTCTCCGCAAAGCTCTGCACTTGCAGGCATAATCTGCTTTTCATCATGCAGCACAATGCTTACCATGCGCGCCGCCGTAGTTGCAATGCCGTATTCCGTGCAGTATTTTCCGGAAAATGTGACCCAGCCGCCGCGGATGGATTCCTTCTGCAGGGCATCCCTGTCAAAGCGGAAGCGTTCATCCGTCTTTGCCCATTCTTCCAAGGATTTTCCTCGGAAGGAAACATTGCTCCATGCCGCAAACTGCTGATTCCCATGCTCGCCCAACATATACGCTGTAATGGATTTATGGTCAATGCCGGTCTGTCTTGCCAGTGCAGAGAGCAGACGGGAGGTATCCAGTCCGGTACCTGTGCCGAACACACGCCCACGGGGTAAGCCTAAGCCCTTTGCCAGCTGCTGCGTCACAACGTCGCAGGGGTTTGTAATGTTGACCACAACTCCGTCAAAGCCGGAGGCCTTTACTCTGCCCACATAGCTGTTGACCGCAGGCACGGTAAATTTCATTTCATCCGTTCTGTCCTGATTTGCACGGAGAATTTCAATCTTCCCGATGCTGTTCACGATAACGTCACAATCACCCAGATCCTCATAGGTCCCGATGTTCACCGTTACCCTGTGGGGCAGATATGCCACGCTGTCGCGCAAATCCTGACATTCGCTTTCTACCTTTTTTTCGTTGCTGTCCACCAGCACCAGCTCATCCGCAATGCCCTGCACCGCTAAGCTGTATGCAACGTGCGCGCCGACATGCCCCAGACCGATAATACCGACTTTTCTTGTTTTCATGGAGATTCCCTCCTTGTCCTTCTATCCTTCCGTTTTGCATTTCTTTTTTCAGTTCCTCTTTTGTAAAAAATCTGCTTCGCTTTGTCTTTTGTAGGTTTAAAAATTTTTCTCTTTTGTGTTTTTTCTTCTTCTGTAAAATTTCTTCTTTTGTAAATTTTTTCTTCTGTAATCTCTTTTTGCTTTTTCTTTTGTAATTTGTAAGTCCTTCTTTTGTAAATTTTTCTATGTCATGCCTTTTGTGTCTCACCGAAAGGAAAATGATAACAAAAAAAGCTCATAGCCAAATGCCATGAGCCTTCACATACACATATATCTCTCAGATAGGTTTCGCAAAAAAGGTTTTATTTTTGCGCATGACAATCGGCGTTATTCTTCTTTTTCTTAGGGGCAATAATGCCCAGAATAATAACGCTAATTAGCAGGACAGCAAAACCGTATGCAGTTGTCATGAATACTGAATGTTTCATAACGCATAACCTCTTTTCAAAATCTGTTTTTCTCTGATAAAAAAAAGATATCACTTTCTTTTTTTCCCGTCAACGGAAAAAACAGCGAGGATTTTTCGCTCATTGTATCTGTTTTTATACATTTTTACCCCATTCTCGGCAAAAATGACAAAAAAATCATATAGCAGAAAATTCCTACTGACAAAATAGACAATCCAAGTGCCAAACACCGCAATAAAAAATCCCCCGATTCCGTAAAATCGGGGGACGTTTTGTTGTCTTACAAAACAGCATCCAGCTTTTCCTTCAGATGATTTGCAGGCACTGCGCCAATCACTGCATCCACAGGCGCGCCATCCTTAAAGATAATCATGTTTGGTACGCTCATAATGCGGTATTTCTGCGCCAAATCCATGGATTCATCAATATCCACCTTTACAATTTTCGCCTTTCCCTCGTATTCTGCGGAAAGCTGCTCCAAAACGGGGCCCATCATCTGGCAGGGGCCGCACCATGTCGCGGAAAAGTCCACCAGTACGGGCACCTTGCTTTCCAGTACCTCTGCCTGAAATTCCTGAGATTTGAGTTGCTTCATCTGTCATTCCTCCTTTATATGCCTTCTTCGGTATCAGTTTAACCGAAGGCTGTATTCTTATGTTTGTTCCAGTATAGCAGAAAAAGGAATTTATTTCAATAGTATATATCAAATAATAATAATTCTCAATAATATTTTTTCTTTTCGTGTATATTCCTCTGTCTCAGGGCAATACTGTTACCGAGGATGTTACTCCCCCTCTGAGGGCAGAAATGCCTTCAGAAATAACATTCTTTCTACTTCTTCCCCTTAAGAAAAGGACGGCAGAATTTTTACATTCTGTCGTCCTTTTTATTGCAGTCCTTTTGTTTCAGTACATTTCGATATCAATAATTTCCGGCTCATAGGGGTGCTTCAGTGCCTTCTGGCACACAAAGCGGAACGTATCCGTGCTGTCGGAAAGATAAAACTGCTTCTCGCCGACACCCTCGCTCTCATTCAGCAGGTCATGCTCCTTTAAGAACGCCATCACCCGTCTTGCCGTTGCCTTCGCAGGGTCAACCAGCTTGATTGCCTCCCCGACCGTCTGCCCGATGCAGCGCTTCAAAAGGGGATAATGCGTACAGCCCAGCACAAGGGAATCAATCCCCGTTGCCACCAGCTCCTCCAGATACCGCTTCGCCGCCTGTCTGGAAACCTCGTTATCCGTCCAGCCCTCCTCCGCTAAGGGAACAAAGAGCGGACACGCCTTTGTGAATACCTGCATTTCGCTGTCCTGCTCGCAGATCATCCGCTCATACGCGCCGGAACGCACCGTCCCCGGTGTCCCGATTACGCCAATTTTCTTATTCTTCGTGGAGCGCAGTGCCTCCTCCACGCCCGGCACAACCACACCGAAGATGGGCACATCAAACGTCTCCCGCAACGCATCCAGGCTGTTGGAGCTTGCCGTATTGCAGGCAACAATAATCGCCTTCACTTCCTTGCTCAGCAGAAACCGTACATTCTGCTTGGAATATTTCGTTACGGCCTCCTTGGATTTCGTCCCGTAGGGCACGCGCGCCGTATCCCCGAAATATACAATATTTTCATGGGGCATCACCTTCATAATCTGCTTTACCACAGTCAGACCGCCAACCCCCGAATCAAATACACCGATTGGTCTTGTATCCATTTCTTCCTTCTCCTCATCCTCTGATGCCCGAATCGCGCTTGAGCGCAAGCTCGATGAAGCGGTCCATCAGTTCTGTTTCCGTCATGCCTGCCTGCACCCAGAGCATCGGGTACATGCTGATGGGTGTAAAGCCCGGCATGGTATTCAGCTCATTAAAGAGCACTCTTCCTGTTTTTTTGTCAATGAAAAAATCCACTCTCGCCAGTCCGCTGCCGTCCACGGCACGGAAAATCTTTCTGGCAATACGGCGCATTTCCTCTGTCTTTTCTTCCTCCACCTCCGCAGGGATCACCGTACGGGAGTCGCTGTTGTTGTATTTTGCATCATAATCATAAAATTCCGCCGCAGAAAGTACCTCGCCCACGCCGCTGACCATCGGCTCTTCATTGCCCAGCACCGCACACTCAAATTCTCTCGCATCAATCGCTTCCTCTATGATGACCTTTCTGTCATAGCCTGCCGCAAAGTCCAGTGCCGCGGAAAGCTGCTCTCTGTTTTTCGCCTTGGAAATGCCCACAGAGGAGCCCGCGTTGGAGGGCTTCACAAAGCAGGGATAGCCCAGCTTTTTCTCCGCATGGTCGAGAATTCTCTCTCTCTTTTCCTCAAGGTCGTTCTTATGCAACCAAAGATACTTTGCCTGCGGAATCCTTGCCGCCTTCGCAATCATCTTCGTGTATACCTTATCCATAGAAACGGCAGATGCCAGCACGCCGCACCCCACATAGGGAATCTGCGCCATCTCCAAAAGCCCCTGAATCGTACCGTCCTCGCCCCATGCGCCGTGCAGCACGGGAATCACCACATCCACAGGGATTTCCTTCACATTTCCCCCGACGATTTTCAGAAAGCATTTCTTCGTCGCATCAGGAGAAAGGCTCACGGGCGTGCCGAATTTTTCCCATTCGCCTGTTTTCACATGCTCTACAGGCCCGTTGTAAATCAGCCACTGCCCTTTTTTCGTAATTCCGACCGACAATACCTGATATTTCTCCTTATCCAGTGCCTGCAGCATCATCACCGCCGAAGTTCTGGAAACCTCATGCTCGGAGGACTGTCCTCCAAAAATCACTGCAACCGTTTTCTTGCTGACCATACTCTCGTCCTCCCTGCTTCCGACCAATACTTTCTCTATTATATGCACTTCCCCCTTTCCTGACAATAAAAACTTGCAGGAATAGCATAAAATTCAATATCTTACACAAAATTTGCAAGAAAACACGAAAAAAGATAAACCCCTTTGAAGTTTATCCTGATTTCGCCTTAATTTAATTCCCCTTCATCAGATGGGAAATGGATTTGTATAAAAAGAAGGTAATCACACCGTTGATGCCTGCCTTCAGCACATTAAAGGGAATGATTGCAGGAATCATCAGCGCAAGCACCGTTTCCAGGGGCGCACCCATGAAAAGCGGCGTAAAAATCATATTCATCAGCACCATTGCCGCCGTCTGCACCAATGCCCCCAGAATCAGCGCAATGACCGCCGTTTTTCTCGTCTTGTTTCTTTTATAAATGTTCCCCGTCACCAGTACGCAGCAGCCTGTTGCAAAAATATGCATCACAATGCCGATAATGCCGCTCTGCGCGCTGACCGTAAAGCCCTGTATGAAGCAGACCACAACCGTCAGCAGCAGCCCTGCCAGCGGGCCATACGCAAAGGCGCAAATGAGAATCGGGATATCCGCCGGGTCATATTCCAGAAACGCCGCCGCAGGAATCAGCGGAAAATGTATCACTGCCACCAGCACAATGGAGATTGCCCCAAGCATCGCCATAGAAACCAGCTGTCTGGTTGAAATTCTTCTGTTTTTTTGTTCCATTTTTTCTTTTTCCTCCGTACTTTTTATTTCAGCCGTTTAAAACGGTTTGGGTCATTTCGTCTGGCTTCGTCGCCCTTTTTCATAAAATGATGCGCAAAAAAGCCAACAATGCCAATGCCGACAATCGTGCCGATGCCAATGGGGATTAGGGATAACGCCGCTCCGCCCTGCAAAGCCTCGTTCAAATCCTGTGCCGCATCCAATAAAACCGCCGTTGTTCCAATATCGAACATTCGTCTCCCTCCTCATAATTTTTGTTCTATTATGGCATAAAAAAGGCTTTTTTGCAAGGAAAACGCCACCCTTGTAGGCGCATCTGCGAAAAGATTAGCGGCGCAAGCGCCGGATGGGCTCATGCGAGCCAAAAATTTGCTTGGACAACAGGAGTGTTGCGCCCGTTTAGAACTTTCTCGGCGAAACAAGGGCGTTCATCCTTACTTTTTATGCTAAAAAGTAACAAAAACTTGGAACCCGTTTCGCTATGGGTTCCAAACCTCCGCAGACGAGGAAAGGGACACAGGGTTTCCCTTTCCAAACCCTTCCCCACAGACCCGAAAGGGTATAGAGAAAGGCGGCGCAATTGCGCCTGCAAATATTTTATGCAACAAAATTGTGGCTTTTCAGAAAAATCAAGTCATTTTCTGTTATGCTTTTAAAGAAAACGGAGGTGCCTGATTTGGAAGAATTGCATTATAACCTGAGAAAATTAGAACAAATGTGTTATAGATATGATTCCATCTGTGCCTTGGTATGCCTGTTAAAAGATGCTTTGTGGCAGAACGAGGAAGTACTGAATAAGCAATACACAGAAGGTTCCGCATACATCAGTGACCAGATGATTATATTTCAAACGGAATTTCAAGAATTACTGGAAGATTTATTTGCAGCCTACAAAGGGTTGAAAAATTCAAAATAGCCTGCCCGAAGGACGGAGAGCAAGCTATGCCGAAAAGGCACTTTATACTGCCCGAAGGGGCTTGTGGGGAGGGGATATCCAAGGGGAACATCGTTCCTCTTGGACCTCCTGTGGGGGTCCGGGACCCATTGAGGAGGGGTCCCGGGTTTTTGTTACTTTTTAGCATAAAAAGTAAGAAAGAAATCCTCTGTTTCGCCGAAAAAGTTCCAAACGGGCGAACAACTTATCTTCACCAAGAAAATTTGTAGCGCAAACGCGCTCAACCAGTGCGAAGCACTGCTATTCTTGGCGCACCGCGCCGCTTTTCTCTCTGCCGTTTCCGGCATGGTGGGGAAGGGTTTGGAAAGGGAAACTTTGTTGCCCTTTCCTCGGTTGCGGAGGTTTGGAACCCATTCCGAAACGGGTTCCAAGTTTTTGTTACTTTTTAGCATAAAAAGTAAGGAAGGAATCCTTTGTTTCGCCGAAAGAGTTCCAAACGGGCGCAACACTCATGTTGTCCAAGCAAATTTTTGGCTCGCATGAGCCCATCCAGTGCGAAGCACTGCTATTCTTGGCGTGACTACGCCCATTCGGTGCAAAGCACCGTTGCTCTTCCTCGCCCATGCATGCGCCATCAACCTTGTCGCGCCTTTTCTCAAATCCCCTTCATCGTCAACGCTATCCGCTTTTTCTGCAAATCCACCGACAGCACCTTCACCTGCACCACATCCCCCAGCTTGACCGCCTCTAGGGGATGCTTGATGAATCTATCGCAAATCTGGGAAATATGCACCAAGCCATCCTGATGCACCCCAATATCCACAAACACGCCGAAATCAATGACATTGCGCACCGTTCCCGTCAGCACCATGCCCTCCTGCAAATCCTCCATGGAAAGCACATCACTGCGGAGCACGGGCGCAGGGGCATCCTCACGGGGATCTCGTCCCGGCTTTTCCAGCTCACGCATGATATCCTCCAGGGTCGGCACGCCGATTCCAAGCTCTGCCGCCGTCTTTTCGGGAGATTTGATTTTCTTTGCCAAGCCGCTGACCTTCCTTGCCGCAACATCCGCCAAGCCATAGCCGCACAGCGCAAGCAGGCCCTCCGCCGCCGCATAGCTTTCGGGATGTACCCCCGTTCTGTCCAGCGGCATTTCGCTTTCGGGCAGCCGCAAAAAGCCTGCGCACTGCTCGTATGCCTTCGGGCCAAGCTTTGCTACCTTTAAAAGCTCCCTTCTGGCAGTAAATTTCCCATGCTCCTCCCGATATTTAAGGATATTTTTCGCCACTGTTGCGTGAATGCCTGCCACATAGGAAAGCAGCGCAGGGCTTGCCGTATTCAAATCCACCCCGACGCTGTTTACACAATCCTCCACCACGCCGCCGAGTGCCTCGCCGAGACGCTTTTGGTTCATATCATGCTGATATTGTCCCACACCGATGGATTTCGGGTCGATTTTCACCAGCTCCGCCAAGGGGTCTTGGATTCTTCTGCCGATGGAAACCGCGCTCCGCAGCGAAACATCATAATCGGGAAATTCCTCCGCGCCCAGCTTGGATGCGGAATATACCGATGCCCCTGCCTCATTCGCAATGATATACTGCACCCTCCGCTTTGTTTTTTTCAGCATTTCCGCCACAAAAAGCTCCGATTCCCTTGAGGCTGTGCCGTTGCCGATGGAGATTAAATCCACGCCGTATTTTCCAATCAGGCCGAGCAGCTTTTTCTCAGCCTCGGCGGTTTTGTTCTGCGGCGGTGTGGGATAAACCACCGTAGTTTCCAGAGGCTTGCCCGTTGCATCAATCACCGCAATCTTACAGCCTGTGCGGTATGCAGGGTCAAGCGCAAGCACAACCTTTCCGCTGATGGGCGGCTGCAATAAAAGCTGTCTGAGGTTTTCCCGAAATACGCCAATGGCGGCTTCCTCAGCCTGCTCCGTCAGGTCATTGCGGATTTCGCGCTCCAGCGAGGGCGCAATCAGCCGCTTATAGCTATCCGCGATAACCTCTCGCAGAATATCGGCGGTATCACTGCTTCTGCGGATGAGCCTTTTCTCCATCCTTTGCAGCAGCTTTTCCTCCTCCCCTTCGATTTTCACGGAAAGGAAGCCCTCCTTCTCGCCGCGGTTCATCGCCAGAACGCGATGCCCCGCCGCTTTTTTGAGCGGCTCCCGATAGTCATAATACATTTCGTAGACGGAGGGTTCGTCCTTCGTTTTTTTGGAAACAATCGCGCCGCATTTTATCGTTTCCTCGCGCAGCAATTTTCGTAAATCGGCATCATCCGAAATCTGTTCCGCAAGGATGTCCATTGCGCCATTTATTGCGTCCAAAACGGTGTCCACTCCCTGTCCACTGTCCACAAAGGCTTTTGCCGCTTCCTCCGGCGTACCAATCAGCTTCTGCCCCCAAATAATATCCGCTAAAGGCTGTAGGCCCTTCTCCTTCGCAATCGACGCTCTGGTGCGGCGTTTCGGGCGAAACGGGCGGTAGATATCCTCGATTTCCGTCTGTGTTTGGGCGGCATCCAGCTTTGCCGCAAGTGCATCTGTCAGCCTGCCCTGCTCGGCAATAGCTGTCCGCACCTGTGTCCGCCTGTCCTCCAGATTGCGGAGAGCTGTCAGCCGCTCGGAAAGCTGCCGAATAATCTGGTCATCCAAAGAGCCTGTCATTTCCTTGCGGTAGCGGGCGATAAAGGGGACGGTGTTGCCCTCATCCAGCAGCCTTACGGTATTTTCCGCCTGACTCTGCGTTATTCCAAATTCTTCCCGTAATTTCCTTATAATATCCATACGATTTCTCCTTCTCTGTGGGACTCTGTCCCACACCCTGACAGGGGAATGATTCCCCTGTACCCCCATTCGCAGAAGCATACGCTTCTGCAACTGCGCCGCAGGCAAATAAAAAGTTTCGGTCAAGCCTTTTCAAAGGCTTGTAGGGTGCAGGGGCAAAGCCCTGCAAGGGTTTAACGGTAATTCTCCCAGATTTTGTTCAATTCTTCCTTACATTCCGCCGCGGAGACTGTCAGCCGATAGGCTCTTTGCGCGCCGCCCTCCTCTCGCTTTGCCAGACCGCGCTCCATCAGATATTCCAGATGCGCAATGGTTTCCCCCACGGCGAACCACCGCTGCGACAAGGGGAACTCCTCCCATGTTTTGCCGCGCATCGACCATTTCAAGTGCGCCGCAATCGCTGTTGCATGGCTGTTCGGCTGTGCCTCCAGTGCGTTGACCGTTTCGCAAAGCCGCGTCAGATGATGCTCCACAATCTGGTTAATGCGGACGTATACATCCATTTCGTTTTTCCGATGGGCAGGCAATGCCGTTTCCATTGCATAGCCGCGGATTTTGACAAGGCTGTCCAGATAATTCCCCAGTGCATCGCGCATGTCCTTCCACTGAGTAATATTCGGCGTAATATCAAACAAAATATGATCTGCGGTGAACATCAGTTTTTTCTCCGCGCAGTACAGACACATCTGTCCCGGTGTGTGCCCAGGAACGGACACACAGGTGAATTTCCATCTGCCGACAGTGATTTCATCCCCATCCGCAACATGCTCCGCTTCAAAATAACGGGTTGGCTCCAGACCACGCGCAGGGTTTGAAAGCCGCAGCTCTGCAAGCTGCTCTCTCGTGAAGCCCTCCCGATGAAAAAGTGCATCCGTTTCCTGCCAACGTGCGCCCTTCATGTGCTCCCACAGAATCCGATGATCGGTTGCACTGATATAGATTTTGCCCGGCTTATCCTCCATCAGGGTAGGGGCCAGACCTGTATGGTCAGAGTGCAGATGGGTAAGGAAAAGGTTCGTTTTCTCCCAATTCGCATCCAGCTCTGCAAGCCCTTCCAGAAGCGCTTCCCGACATTCGGGGCGGTTAAAGCCTGTATCAATAATAAGGGTTTCGCCGCCATCCTGCACCACATAGCAGTTGAGATTCCGCAGAGGGTTATCAGGCAGAGGGACATCTATCTGAAAAATACGGGGTTCGTTATAAACTTTTGTCAGCATTTTGTTTTCTCCTTTTTTCTTTCGTGATATACTGATTGTAACATAAAAAGGCACACCACGCCACAACAGAAGGCGCACCGCAACACGAACCAACCCAACGCAAATCAACCCAAAGGAGGATTTCCATGCTGACTATAAAACCCACCCCCGATTATGATGCCATTCTGCGCTGGAACGCAGGCAAGGACGAGGCTTTTCTGTTCCAATGGGCAGGCACAACTGCCTACCGCTATCCCTTGACGAAGGAGCAGCTCATGCGTCAGTCTGCCAAGGACGGCGTTACGGTTTTCATGGCATACGAAAACGAAGTTCCCATCGGTACGATGGAGCTTTGCGATATCGACCCTGTCCAAAAAACGGGGCGCATCTGCCGCGTACTGTTCGCAGAGGAGGCGAGAGGAAAGGGGCTTGCACACAGAGCGCTTTCCGCCCTTTGCGAAAAGGTATTTGCCAAAACGGAGCTGGAGCGGCTCTCCCTGCGTGTATACTGCTTCAATCTGCCTGCCATCCGCTGCTATGAGCGTCTCGGCTTTCTGGTAACAGAATATTTCGAGGAAGCAGATTCCCATTGGAACAATTATGCCATGGAGCGAAAAAAATAAGCCGTTTTTCTGTATAAAAAATACCTCTGTTTCGTTTTTTCTGCAAATTATTTTATATTAAATGCAATATATATTTGACATTAAGAAGGATATACTGTATAACTGAAGCATAAGGAGTGCTCTCCGGAAAGCACTCCCAAGGATATCCGAAAAACACCATTTAGGAGTGATGCTTTGAAAAATCTGAAATTAAAGGCGGCAAGAGCCGCGAAGGACCTCTCTCAGGAACAGCTTGCTCAGTTGGTCGGCGTAACGCGCCAGACCATCGGCATGATTGAAGCAGGGAACTACAACCCGACGCTCAATCTCTGCATTGCCATCTGCAAAGCATTGGACAGAACGCTGGATGAGTTATTCTGGGAGGAATAAAAACGAAACGGAGGCTTTTTTATGAAACAATACCAAGACGAGAGAACCTTGCAGGTCAGAAACCGCATTTATGCCGAACTGATGCGGATTATGCTGTGTGTGGTCGTTCTCTCCTTCTGCATAAAGACATTGTATTTCCACATGGGACTTACGCAGTGCATGACAGAATATATCCTTATGATTCTTGCGCCTGTGTATCAGGCGGTGCGCATCCGCCAGACGGAGGTGGTTCTGGGGACAGGGCAGGACAGCCGCAAGCGCACCATTCTGGATACCCTGCTGCTGCTCCTTCTAATTCCTTTTTTCCTGCGGAAAAGCGAATGGACAAACGGGGATTTTTCCGCACTGCTGCCTCCTGTGGTCTTTGTGCTTCTGTTCCTTGCGATACAGTATCTTTTTTCCCATGCGGAGAAAAAACGGGCGGAAAACCTGGAAAAACGCTATGACGCGGAGGACGAAACCAAATAAAATCGGGAAAAAACGAAAAAAATCCTTGCGTTTTCCCGCTCTCTATGGTAATCTGTTTTAGTGTCGGTCAGTTTGCCGACAGATATGAATAATCCTTGCTCTTCTCAAGGAAGAAGGGCCATTAGTCCAAAAGGAGGTGTAACCCACATGAACAAATACGAATTGGCGCTGGTTTTAAGTCCCGCACTGGACGAAGAAGGCAGAGCAGCAGAGGTAGCAAAGGTACAGGCTACACTGGAAAGATTCGGTGCAAAAATCGAAAAGGTTGATGACTGGGGCAAAAGAAAGCTCGCTTACGAAATCGCAAAGGTAAACGAAGGTTTCTACAGCTTCACAACATTCGAAGCACCCGCTGCTGCACCCGCAGAAATCGAAGCTCGTATGCGTATTATGGAAAACGTTCTGCGTTACCTGATCATCCGTAAGGACGCTTAATCAAGCGGATTGAAGGAGGTAAGATTATGAACAAAGTGATTTTGATGGGACGACTGGTAAGAGATCCTGAGGTGAGATATTCCCAAGGAGCCGAGCCCTTAGCCGTTGCCAGATACACTTTGGCGGTCAACCGCCGTTTCAAACGTCAAGGCGAGCAGGATGCCGACTTCATCGGATGCGTTGCATTCGGCAAAGCCGGTGAGTTTGCGGAAAAATACTTCAAAAAAGGTCAGATGGTCAGCATTATCGGTCGGCTGCAGGTGCGCAGCTGGGATGATAACGAGGGCAAAAAACGCTGGAGTACGGATGTTGTGGTTGAGGAACAATACTTTGCGGAAAGCAAGGCTTCCTTTGAAAACCACAAAGATGCAGCACCGGCTGCAACCGCACCCGCGCCCAAGCAGACTGCCCCTTCCGATGGCTTCTATCCCATTGATGAAAGCATCGAAGATGATGATCTCCCCTTCTAAAAATTTGAAAAAGGAGGACTTAGAATCATGATTAGAAAACGTGGTCGCAGAAAAAAACGCGTTTGCCAGTGCTGTGCAGATAAAGTAACAACAGTTGATTACAAGGATATCAGCAAGCTGAGAAGATATGTTTCCGAAAGAGGCAAAATTCTTCCCAGAAGAATCACAGGCAACTGTGCAAAGCACCAGAGAGCGCTGACAACAGCAATCAAGAGAGCAAGACACGTATCCCTGATGCCCTATACACAGGACTAATTCGATACTGTTTCGGGCGAAGCGCAGGCTTCGCCCTTTTTTTAGCAGAAAAGCAGGAAAAGCTGTAAAAAAAGTGGTTGACAAGCCCTGCTTTGTATGATATGATAAATCTCGCGTCAGACAGATGCACTTTTATGCCCAGATAGCTCAGTTGGTAGAGCAGTGGACTGAAAATCCACGTGTCACTGGTTCGATTCCGGTTCTGGGCATTTTTGCAATATTCATGAAAATCCTACTACTCGAAAAAGGAAGCAATTCGCTTCCTTTTTCTTATATGCAGAGTTTTTCAGGAGCTTTTCGATATTTTTTTGAGACCGACGCAGAAAGGCGGCAGGAAAATGAAAAAAACAGACCTTCTTCTGGTTGCAGGGGCACTTATCATCGCCGGCGGCATCTGGTTTTTCTATTCCGCAGGGGCGGAAAAAGGCAAGGGCGTGGAAATTACCGTGGGCGGAGAAAGCAAGGCATTTCTCCCTCTGGGCGAAGATGACAGCATTCGCATTGATACGGATGACGGCTACAACGTGATTACCGTGAAGGATGGGGAAGTGACCGTAAGTGAGGCGGACTGCCGCGACCAGATTTGCGTGGAGCATAAAAAAATCAGGAAAACAGGCGAAACCATCGTCTGCCTGCCTCATAAGCTTGTTGTAACCGTTACGGGGGACAAACCCGGTGATTTTGATGCGGTGGTGATGTAAAAACATGAACTACAGAAAAATTCCTTATTACGGGCTGTTTGCCGCACTGGCGATACTGATGGGCTATGTGGAGTTCATGATTCCCGTGCCTGTGCCGATTCCCGGAGTGAAGCTGGGGCTGGCAAACGTGATTGTGATTATCATGCTTTATTTTATGGATGCGAAAAGCGCATTTTTTGTTTCGCTGATTCGTGTGCTGCTTTCGGGACTGCTGTTTGCAGGCTTTGCCGGCATGCTCTACAGCTTGGCAGGGGCATTATGCAGCTTTGCGGTGATGGTGCTTTTGCAGAAAACGGGGAAATTCAGCATGATCGGCGTTTCCGTTGCAGGCGGTATTTTTCATAATGTCGGTCAGATTGTGGTTGCGTCGCTTGTGGTGCAGAATGTGCGGATGGCATATTATTTGCCCTTCCTGCTCGTTTCGGGCGTGGTAACGGGGGTGCTGATTGGGATTGTGGCACAGACGGCGTTAAAGCATTTAAGTCAGAAACCACGTTTTTGACTTGGTTAGACAGAGGAATAAACAGACGGGACATTTCCCGAACCCTTTCAAAATAAAAACGGATGCTTCAAAAGAAGCACCCGTTTTTTGTTTACATCATTTTCCGAAGGACATATTTTGTGATGTTGCTCATATTGATAATGCCAATCATTTTGCCATTTTCCAGAACGGGGGCTTTCTTGATATGGTTTTCGGTGAGAATCTGGCAGACCTCGCCCAATTCCATTTCCGCGCCGACGGAAATGACCTGTTTTTTCGCGATATCCCTTACCTGCATTGCCATGAGCTCCTTTGTGCGTTCCTCGAAATTCGGCAGCTCCTGCAAGGCGGAGGCATTGATAAACAGCGGCTCCACATCCGCAAGGAAGCGCAGGATATCCCCATCGGAAAGGAAGCCGATCAGGTTCTGGCTGCCATCTGTGACAGGCACGCCGCTGATTTTCTTTTCTGTGATGAGGTGCAGAGCATCGCGGATAGAGGTTTCTTCGGAAACGGTATAAACCTCCTGCTTCATGATGGCAAGCAACGGCGACTGCGCTGTTTCTTTTTTCGTAACACCGAGAATCGCGTCTCTTTGTGCGCCGCATTTTTTTGTAATCCAGCGCAGCTCCATACCGACCAGAATGGCGGCGGCAATCGTACCGATGCCGACACTGCCGAGAGAATGTAAGCAGATAAGACAGGTCACAAGAGAAATGACTACCATGGTCACATCAAAGGCAATCTTAACCGTCGGGAAGGGCTTCTTAATGGTCTTGGAGATGGCAAGCATTGCTCCCTCCCCTGCCAGCGGAATGATATCCGCAGGGACATACCAGAACAGCCCGAAGGCAATCAGCCCCGTACTGAACAGCATCATGGCAAGGCGCACGATGAGATTTGTCGGGTCGGGGAAAAACACCATCAGCGAATTGCAGAAGGTCGTGAAATATCCGAACAGAATCCCTGCAAAAATCTGCAATAAATTTTTTGCCTGAAAGGCTCTGCGCAGTAGCAGAATCTGGAGCAGAACCAGAACAGCATGAAACAGAATTGTGGCTTTCCCCATTTCCAAGCCCACCACGCAGGTGATGGTATAGGGGATAGAGCTGACGGGCGAAACTCCCAGATTTGACTTAACCGAAATCGCCACACCAAGCGTCATAATCAAAAGCCCGATGACATAAGCCGGAATCCGCACAAAAAGGCGGCTTCCCTTTGTATTCTCCATAAAACTTTCCCCCTCTTTCTCTTTTTTCTTTTGTTTTTGTGTCCATTCATTAGACTATTCCAAGGAAAGCAGTTTGTCAACAGAATATCCCGAAAGAAGGCGTTCGGGTACTCTGTATACAAACGTGCGAAAATGCCGGAAATTGTCCGAAAAAACCGACGAAATCCACAAAAAGTCAAAAATCCCGAAAGTCCCCTTGAATGAGCGGCTTTTTAGTGTTAAAATCATTTTCAACATATTAAATACAATCAGAATGGCGTATTCTATATCAAAATCGGAAAAGAATCACAGGAGGAGAAAGAAAAATGGCAATTTATTTCACAGAACCATCCAGAACCTTCAGCGAATTTCTGCTGGTACCCGGCTATTCTTCCAAGCAGTGCATGGTGGATAACGTAAGCCTGAAAACACCCGTTGTTAAATTCAAAAAAGGGGAAGAACCTGCGCTCACAATGAACATCCCTCTGGTATCTGCAGTGATGCAGGCAGTATCCGATGACAAGATGGCAGTGGCTCTGGCGAAAGAAGGCGGCATTTCCTTCATCTTCGGCTCTCAGCCCATCGCAAGTCAGGCGGCTATGGTGGCAAGAGCAAAATCCTATAAGGCAGGCTTTGTAATCAGTGATTCCAACATCAGCCCCGAAAGCACACTGAACGATATTCTTGCGCTGAAGGCAAGAACCGGTCACTCCACCGTTGCAGTTACCACAGACGGCACAGCGCAGGGCAAGCTGGTTGGTCTGGTAACCAGCAGAGACTACCGCGTGAGCCGCATGGAAGGCACAGAGCAGGTAAAGGATTTCATGACACCCATGGATCAGCTCATCTGGGCACCCTCCGGCACAACACTGAAGGAAGCAAACAACATCATCTGGGACAACAAAATCAACCAGCTGCCCATCGTAGATGCGGAAGGCAGACTGGAATACATGGTATTCCGTAAGGACTATGACAGCCACAAGGTAAACAAGGACGAGCTTCTGGATTCCAGCAAGCGTTATGTTGTCGGCGCAGGCATCAACACAAGAGACTTTAAGGAAAGAGTACCCGCTCTGGTAGAGGCAGGCGTAGACATCCTGTGCATCGACTCCTCCGAGGGCTACAGCGAATGGCAGAAGGATACACTGGAATGGATTCGTGAAACCTACGGCGACACCGTAAAGGTTGGCGCAGGCAACGTAGTGGATGCAGAGGGCTTCCGTTTCCTGGCAGACTGCGGCGCAGACTTTGTAAAAATCGGTATCGGCGGCGGTTCTATCTGCATTACCCGTGAGCAGAAGGGTATCGGCCGTGGACAGGCCTCTGCTGTCATCGAGGTTGCAAAGGCAAGAGATGATTACTACAAGGAAACCGGTATTTATATTCCCATCTGTTCCGACGGCGGTATCGTTTATGATTACCACATGACACTGGCACTGGCAATGGGCGCAGACTTCATCATGCTGGGCAGATACTTCGCACGCTTCGATGAATCCCCTACAAACAAGGTGAACATCAACGGCTCCTACATGAAGGAATACTGGGGCGAGGGCTCCGCAAGAGCAAGAAACTGGCAGAGATACGACATGGGCGGCGATGCAAAGCTTTCCTTTGAGGAAGGCGTTGACTCCTATGTTCCCTATGCCGGCAGCCTGCATGACAACGTAGGGCTTTCCCTGAAAAAGGTAAAATCCACGATGTGCAACTGTGGTGTGCTTTCCATTCCCGAATTGCAGGAAAAAGCGAAAATTACCGTTATTTCCACAACCTCTCTGGTGGAAGGCGGCGCGCATGACGTTCTTCTGAAGGACAGCGCACAGATTAAATAAGAAAACAGGCAGAAGCATTGCATATATTGCCCCGAATTCAGACGAATTCGGGGCTTATTTTTTCTATTTTGCTATATCTTGCGAAAGTTTGGCGAATTGGCTTGACAGTGCCTGCACTTTTTCATACAATAGAAATAGTTAGTTTGCGAATAAATTTTTATTCAGCAAACTCTTTTTTTGATGAAAAAGCAGTTTGAAAGCGAAACAAAGGAGGAATTCGGAAAATGGAAGAAAACAAAATGGGCGTTATGCCCGTCAATAAGCTATTGATTTCCATGGCATTGCCCATGATGATTTCTATGCTGGTGCAGGCGTTATATAACATCGTTGACAGTATGTTTGTTGCACAAATCAGCGAAAATGCCTTAACAGCGGTTTCTCTTGCATTTCCTGCGCAAAACCTGATGATTGCCATTGGCACAGGCACCGGTGTCGGTATCAATGCACTGGTTTCCCGCTCCTTAGGGGAAAGAAACCAGGAGCGTGCCAATTTGATTGCCAACAACGGCTTGGCGTTATATGTCATCAGCGGGATTCTCTTTGCGATTTTCGGTCTGCTGGGCAGCAATCTTTTCTTCCGTGCGCAAACAGATGATCCCGAAATTGTGCGTCTGGGTACGGAATATTTGCGTATCTGCTGTCTGCTTTCCACAGCAATCTTTTTGCAGTTTGGCTTTGAGCGTATCCTGCAGGCAACCGGCAGAACCTTCTATACCATGCTGACACAGGGCTTGGGTGCCATTGTGAATATCATTATGGACCCCATTTTGATTTTCGGCCTGTTCGGCGCACCAAAGCTTGGGGTGCGTGGTGCGGCTATCGCAACTGTGTTCGGGCAGATTTGTGCGGCATCTCTGGCGTGCTTTTTCAATAAAAAGAAAAACGATGATATTGTCATCAATCCAAAGAAATATCATTTGCAGGCACACGCAGTCAAGAGCATTTATGCCATCGGGATTCCTTCCATCTGCATGGCATCCATCGGCTCTATTATGACCTTCGGCATGAATAAAATTTTGATTGGCTTTACCTCAACCGCAGCAGCCGTATTCGGCGTATACTTCAAGCTGCAAAGCTTCATCTTCATGCCTGTATTCGGTCTGAATAACGGCATGGTGCCGATCATCGGCTTCAACTACGGCGCAAGAAAGCCCGATCGCCTGATGAAAACCATGCGCCTTGCGGTGACCTATGCCGTTTCCATTATGATTATCGGCATGATTCTTTTCTGGGCCTTCACAAAGCAGCTTCTGGGCATCTTCAACGCATCCGAGCAGATGCTTGCCATCGGCATTCCCGCCCTGCGTATCATCAGCCTTTCCTTCCTTCTGGCAGGCTTTGATATTATCATTATCTCTGTTATGCAGGCCTTGGGGCATGGCGTGATCAGCTTGATTATCTCCATGATGCGTCAGCTTGTGGTGCTGCTGCCTGCCGCCTTCCTCTTTTCTAAAATCTGGGGCTTGGGTGCTGTGTGGATTGCCTTCCCTCTGGCAGAATGTGTTTCCCTCTGTGTTACCCTTCTGTTCTGGCGGAAGGTATACCGTAATGAGATTCAGCCTTTATATAACGCAGAGCGTTAAGTCGAAATTACAAAAAGCCCTATGCTTTCGCATAGGGCTTTTTTATATGCTCCTGATTTCGACTTAAGCGAAGCGCTTTTAGTCTTCAGGGCTAATCATGAGGGCGAAATCCAACCATTCCGCAACGAGGGAATATAATTTATCCTCATCATTCAGGGCATCCATGGTTTCCTCATCACTGCTTTCAAAGGTCAGCATGTGTCTGCCGTAGGCATCATAGAAATCTGCCTGCCACTCCTCCTTCACACGCTGGTATTTCTTTAAATAATACACAACCTCTTCCGTATTATTATATCTATATTTATCGTGCCGCATATTTTTTCCTCCTTTTCGGAAATGAAATTCCAAAGTCAGCTTTATCATACCAGAAAAAGCGGAGAAAATAAAGGTGCGCCCGAATAAAAAAAATATGCGGTATAAAGAAATCTTTACTTGCTTTTCCGGAATGGATATGCTAAAATCTTTTCAAATAAAGGGGAGTAGCTTACGGGAAACCGTTGCCGACACTCGTCATCACGGTCATTTCAAAAATGAAATCCCGGGTGTCGTCCGACAGAGTGATTTTGTCATCTGAGAAGCAAGACTTTTATTGCACTTTTTTTGATTGGTGCAATAGGGGTCTTTTTTATTTTCCTGAAAAAAGCCGCCTGCACCGGAAAACAGAAAGGAGAATGGATATGAAACAGCCTTGGACAGAAACAAAGGAAGCTCTATTTACCTCGTATCAGACAGATGCGCACGGCCTGAGCGGCGGAGAGGCGCAGAAGCGACTTGCGCAGTACGGCGAGAACAAGCTGATTGAGGGCAAGCAGAAAAGCGTGCTGCGCGTATTTGCGGAGCAGTTTGCGGATTTACTGGTGGTAATTCTGCTGATTGCGGCAATCATTTCCGCGCTGACGGGCGGCTGGGAAGGCACGATTGTTATTATTACGGTGCTGATTCTGAATGCGATTCTTGGAACGGTGCAGCATTTTAAGGCACAGAAATCTCTGGAAAGCCTGAAAGCGATGTCCGCACCCCATGCGCGCGTGCTGCGTGACGGAGAAAAGCTTGAAATTTCCGCGCTTTCCCTCGTGCCGGGGGATATCCTGCTGCTGGAGGCAGGGGATATTGCCGCCGCCGATGGTCGCATTTTGGAGAATTATTCTTTGCAGGTAAACGAATCCGCTTTGACGGGTGAATCGGAAAACATCAACAAAACCGACCGACCGCTTGATGCAGAAGAACTGCCCCTGGGCGACCGCCTGAATATGGTCTACAGCGGTTCGCCTGTTGCCTACGGGCGTGCGGTGGTGCTTGTGACGGCGACAGGCATGGATACGGAAATGGGGAAAATCGCGCATCTGATGGCATCCGCGCAGGAGAAGGAAACGCCTTTGCAGAAAAGTCTGGACGATTTTTCCAAAAAGCTTTCGATTCTGATTCTGATTATCTGTGCGATTGTGTTTGCGCTTGGCGTATGGCGGCAGATGGGGCTTGGGCAGGCATTGATGTTCGCAGTTGCACTGGCAGTTGCGGCGATTCCCGAAGCATTAAGCTCTATCGTGACAATCGGACTTGCAATCGGGACACAGAAGATGGCAAAACAGAATGCCATCATCAAAAAGCTGCGTGCGGTGGAGGCACTTGGCTCTGTTTCCGTTATCTGTTCCGATAAGACAGGGACACTGACACAGAATAAAATGACCGTACAGAAGGCATTTACACTCGGCAGGGTTTGGGATGCGGAAGAACAGCCGCAATCCCCTTTAAAGGAGCTTATCGGGGAGAGTGTGCTTTGCAATGACGGGGCCATCCACGAGGATGCACAAATCGGTGACCCGACCGAAACCGCCCTTCTGGCATTTTGCCGCAAGGCAGGCGGAGATGAAAACGAAATTCGGCAGGGTTTCCCCCGTTTGCAGGAGCTGCCCTTTGATTCTGACAGAAAGCTGATGTCCACCCTGCACGAAATTGCCGGAAAAACCACGCTTCTGACCAAGGGTGCGCCGGATGTGCTTCTGGGACGGTGTTCCTCTGCGAAGGCAGAAACGGGCGTTGTTCCCATGGAGGATGCGATTGCCAAAGAAATCCATGCACAGATTGCGGCTTTTTCTGCGGAGGGGCTTCGTGTGCTTGCCTTTGCGGAAAAGACACTGCCCGAAAACCGTCCGTTGACATTAGAGGATGAAAATGACCTTACCTTTGTGGGTCTGATTGCCATGATGGACCCTCCTCGTGAGGAATCCGCCGCAGCGGTTGCCGACTGCCGCCGCGCAGGTATCCGCCCTGTGATGATTACGGGTGACCATAAGGTAACGGCTTCTGCGATTGCGAAAAAAATCGGGATTTTGCAGGAGGGCGACCTTGCCGTTGAAGGGGCAGAGCTGGAGCGCATGACGGACGAGGAGCTGAAGGAAAAGGTACGGCAGATTTCGGTTTACGCGCGCGTTTCTCCTGAGCATAAAATTCGCATTGTGCGCGCATGGCAGGAAAACGGCTGCATCACTGCGATGACAGGGGATGGCGTGAACGATGCCCCTGCCCTCAAGCAGGCAGATATCGGCATTGCCATGGGCATTACGGGGACGGAGGTTTCCAAGGATGCTGCGGCAATGATTCTGACGGATGATAATTTTGCGACCATTGTCAAAGCCGTTGCCAACGGCAGAAATGTATATACAAATATCAAAAATTCCATCGGCTTTTTGTTGAGCGGCAATCTGGCAGGGATTCTGGTTGTCATGTTTACCTCTTTGATGGGGCTGCCACTGCCCTTCACGGCAGTACAGCTTTTATTCATCAACCTGCTGACGGACAGCCTGCCTGCACTTGCGGTCAACATGGAGCAGCCGACGGGCGACCTGCTCAATCAGGCACCCAGAAAAGCAAACGAAGGGATTTTGACAGGCGCTTTTCTGAAGCGGCTTTCCTTACAGGGCGTTCTGATTGCGATTGTAACCATGCTTGCGTTTTACAACGGTCTGGCAGTCAGCGGCGCAATGGCTTGTACGATGGCGTTTGCAACGCTTTGCCTTGCACGACTGTTCCACGGCTTTAACTGCCGCGGCACACGCTCCGTTTTCCGCCTGCCGATGAACCCCTTCTGCTTCGGAGCATTTGCAATCGGCGCATTGCTGCTGTTTGCAGTGCTTTGTATCCCTGCCCTGCATGGGTTATTTGACATCAGCAATGCACTGACCGGGAATGATATCCTGAAAATCGCCGGGTTTGCCTTCCTGCCGACCCAGCTGATTCAGCTGTTCCGCGTGGTGAGAGGGAAATAAGCATCGGTTTATTGAAAATATGCTATCACAAAGCAGTAAGCAATAAGTTTTTGTGATACCCCTTCCATCAAGAAAAAATGGATTTTCTATTTTTTTACTGGGAAAATATTTTCTTCTGCGGATTCTTGTGCTATACTCAAAAAAATATTTAAAAAAGTTTTTTTGTTTTTAAAATTTTTATTCTAAAGAAAAGGGATGATGAAAATGGCAGAAAAAATCAGAATTGGTATTTTGGGCTATGGCAACTTAGGGAAGGGCGTGGAGCTGGCAATCAGACAGAACCCCGACATGGAGCTTGCGGCTTTCTTCACCAGAAGAGCCCCCGAAGCACTGAAAACACAGAGCCCCGATGTACCTGTATATAACGTAAAGGACGCAATCAGCAAAAAAGACGACATTGATGTTATGATTCTCTGTGGCGGCAGTGCGACAGATCTGCCTGTACAGAGCCCTGAATATGCAAAATATTTCAACATCGTGGACAGCTTTGATACCCACGCAAAAATTCCTGAGCATTTCGCAAATGTAGACGCTTCCGCAAAGGAAGGCGGTCATGTTGCTTTCATTTCCGTTGGCTGGGATCCCGGTATGTTCAGCCTGCAGAGACTGATCGGCAACTGCATTCTGCCCAACGGCAAGGATTACACCTTCTGGGGCAGAGGCGTAAGTCAGGGACATTCCGATGCCATCAGACGCATTAAGGGCGTAAAGGACGGCAAGCAGTATACCGTTCCCGTTCCTGCGGCACTGGAAAAGGTAAGAGCAGGCGAAAACCCTGAGCTGACCACAAGAGAAAAACACACAAGAGAATGCTATGTTGTGGCTGAGGAAGGCGCAGATCTGGCACGCATTGAAAACGAAATCAAGACCATGCCCAACTACTTCGCTGATTATGACACAACGGTTCACTTCATTTCTCAGGAGGAGCTGGATCGCGACCACAGCGGTATCCCTCACGGCGGCTTTGTTATCCGCACAGGCACAACCGGCGCAGATACCAAGCAGATGATTGAATATTCTCTGAAGCTGGGCTCCAACCCCGAATTTACTTCCAGCGTAATTGTTGCTTATGCAAGAGCGGCTTACAAGATGGCACAGGAGGGCATCACAGGGGCAAAGACTGTATTTGATGTTGCACCCACCTATCTTTCTCCCCTGTCTGCGGAAGAACAGAGAAAAAATCTGCTTTAATTTAAGCTGAAAACAGATTTTGGACAGAAACAACCCCCATCGGTTCACCGATGGGGGTTTATTTTATTTTCCCTTCTGCATGACATCAATAATCGTACTGTCCATGGGAGCCATCCCCTCATCGGAGATACGTCCCAGATTCTTTTCCGTCTGCTCTGCGGAGGAACCGATTACGCCGAAATTATGCGGAATGGCAATTCCTTCCATGGCGAGCATCGCGGAAAGATATGCCGCATAGACCCCTGCGGATGCCTTGAGCGCACAGCCGATACTGCCGCCATCGCAGATCATGCCGGTAAGATTTGCCGCCATGTGATCCATTGCCGCGGAGGCCTCCTTCGCGCTGCCGCCCATGAGCAGCACAATACCTGCCGCCGCACCGCTGCCACCGCCCAGAACACAGCCGCAGAGGGCAGAAAGTCTGCCGGTATAATGTTTGCTGAAAATGGTGATTAAGCAGCTGAGTGCCACGCCGCGGATGATTTCTTCCTCTGTTTTGCCTGCAAATCTGCCATAGGAAACAACGGGCATGGAGCAGAGAATCCCATGGGAGCCACTGCCGACAATGCTCATGGCAGGAAAGGGCAGACCTGCCAGACGCGCATCCATGGCGGAGCAGGTCAGCCTCTGTGCGGCGTAAATCATATCGTCACCGACAGCACCTCTATTACGGAAGGCTGCCAGAGTTTTCCAGATTTGCAGACCTACGCCCTTCTCGCCCTCGGCGGAAAGCGCACAGTTCATGGCAATCATTTCTTTCACGCAGGACAATTCTGCGATGGGAACGGTTTTTGCATAATCCACCATATCCGCAACGGTAACTGCTTCAAAATCAAAGGCATGCTGCTGTTCTGCCGCCTTTGTCTGCTCCGCCTGAAAGAGAACGGTATCATTTTTTGCAACAAAAACGATATTCGCATGGAAGTCCTCAATGCGGCAAACGCCGACCCCTTCGCTTGTCCGGATTTCCGCAAGGATATAAATGCCCTCCTTTGTTTCATCGGCTTTGATATCCATGGGAATCTGCAATGTCTTTGCCTCGGCAACATGTGCGGCTGTAATATTTTTCAGCACCTCCAGACCAAGCGTCCAATCGCCGCCCAAGGCACCCAATGCCGCCGCCATATTGCAGCCAAGCTCCTGCGTGCCGGGAATGGCGCAGGAAAAGGCGTTTTTATACATGCCGCCATTCATCACCATGCGAATCTCTTGCAGCTTACCGCCCACAGCCGCATAGGCTCTCGCCGCCGCAAGGGCAATCGCGCCGACCTCTGTTACGCCTAAGGCAGGCTTCATTTCATTTTTTAACAGACCGGTAAAATCGAATTTCATTTTTATACCCTCTCCCTCTCATTTGTCCTACAATTTCTTCTTTCAGTATACCTGTTCCAATGAAAAAAAGCTACCTGAAATGCTCTTACTATCGAGAAAACAATTCTTCCGATACATTCCATCGAATTTTTCGATTTTCTGTTGTGTTTTCATGGAAATTTTTCTATAATAAAATCAGCTTCTCTGACAACGTATGAGAAAAAATACATGCTCTTTCGCACAGCGCGAACAGCATGCAAAAAAACAGAGGATTTATAGGAGGTTTTTATGGAAAACAGAGAGAAATTCAGCTCCCGTCTGGGCTTCCTGCTCATTTCCGCAGGCTGTGCCATCGGTCTGGGGAATGTGTGGAAATTCCCTTACATCACAGGGAAATACGGCGGTGCTGCCTTTGTGCTGATTTATTTCGTATTTCTGCTCATTCTGGGCATTCCCATTCTGACACTGGAGCTTGCCGTTGGGCGCGCCAGTCAGCGCA
This sequence comes from Anaerotignum faecicola, assembly GCF_003865035.1. Classification (NCBI taxonomy): domain Bacteria; kingdom Bacillati; phylum Bacillota; class Clostridia; order Lachnospirales; family Anaerotignaceae; genus Anaerotignum; species Anaerotignum faecicola. Next base: position 1,099,054 of record NZ_BHVZ01000001.1, on the reverse strand, counting down.
GTGTTGCCCTTTCCATGGATGTGCTGGAGCCGAAGGGAACGAAGTGGCATTGGTTCAAATTTCCTGCAATGGCAGGTAACTACATCCTGATGATGTTTTACACCACGGTTGCCGGTTGGATGGTTTATTATTTCTTCAAGATGGCGGCAGGCGGCTTTGTAGGGATGAACGCGGATGAAATCGGCGCAACCTTCAACAGCACCCTTGCCAACCCGACGCTGAATGTTGCGTTTATGATTGCCGTTGTTATCAGCTGTATGCTGATTGTGGGCAAGGGGCTGCAAAACGGCGTGGAAAAAATCACGAAGGTGATGATGATTGCGCTTCTGGTTCTGATGATTGTTCTTGCGGTGCGCTCCTTCTTTCTGGCAGGGGGCGAGGAAGGACTACGGTTCTATCTCTATCCCGATTTTTCCAAGCTGATGGAATACGGCATTACGGAGGTGCTTTTTGCCGCGATGAGTCAGGCTTTCTTCACGCTGAGCATCGGCATGGGCGCGATTGCGATTTTCGGCAGCTTTATCGACCGCAGCCGCTCCCTGATGGGCGAGGCAATCTGCATTACGATTCTGGATACGGCGGTTGCGCTGATGGCAGGTCTGATTATCTTCCCTGCGTGCTTTGCTTATGGGGTTGACCCCGGTCAGGGCCCCGGACTGATTTTCGTGACGCTCCCCAACGTATTCAATGCAATGCCGGGCGGTCGGCTCTGGGGGACGCTGTTCTTCCTGTTCATGTGCTTTGCGGCATTCTCTACGGTCATCGGTGTATTCCAGAACCTGATTACCTTCTGGACAGATATGACGGATGCGCCGCGCAAGAAAATTGTTGCGTATCATATTGTGGCACTGATTGTGCTTTGCCTGCCCTGCGCGCTGGGCTACAACGTGCTGAGCGGCTTACAGCCCTTGGGCGAGGGCACTGCGATTCTGGATCTGGAGGATTTCCTGGTTTCCAATAATATTCTGCCGCTGGGCAGTATCGTTTATGTGCTGTTCTGTGCATGCAAAAACGGCTGGGGCTGGGAGAATTTCATGGACGAGGCCAACGCCGGCGAAGGGCTGAAATTCCCGAACGGGATTCGGCTGTATGTGAAGTATATCCTGCCGCTGATTATTCTGTTTGTATTCGTGATGGGGTATATCTCCATGTTCAGCAAATAAGCAGGTTTCAACAATTTTTACAAAAGAGAAGGAAGGAACAAAGATGCTTACGATACCGCAATTAACAGAAAAAATGATTGCCTTTTCCGAAGGGAATACGGCGGATATCCACCATTTTCTCTGCGTCTGGGCGTATGCGAAAACGATTGGCGAGGCAGAGGGCTTAGACGAAAAGACGCAGTTTCTGCTGGAGGCGACAGCAATCCTTCACGATATTTCCTGTCCGCTTTGTCGGGAAAAATACGGCAATACGGACGGCAAGCATCAAGAGGCGGAAAGCCCTCGGCTGGTGCAAGGCTTCCTTGCGGACAGCGGATTTGACGCAGCGCTGATTGACCGCATTTCCTATCTGATTGCACACCACCACACGGTGACAGGAATTGACGGGATGGATTATCAGATTCTGATTGAGGCGGATTTTCTGGTGAATGCGGCGGAAAAGGGCTTGGGAAAAGAAGCCGCGACGCATTTTCTGGAAAACGTGGCGAAAACGGACTGCGGCAGGCGGCTGTTGCAATCTATATTTTTGGACAAATAAAATTGCCCCTTCGTACCAAAGGTACGAAGGGGTTTTCTTATGCCATTTTTAGATGGGGTGGCAGACAGTGCCCCATTGCACATCCGCTTTGCCATTTGCAAGCGTTACTTTTTTGGAAACAACGGCATAGCCGTCCTTGAAATCTCTTGCGAAGTCGAAGGTAGGGGCAATGACCCATGTGCCATCCTCACCGACATAGCCATATTTGCCTGTTTTTTCATCCTGATAGGGGGCAAGCCCTTCGGAAAGCCGCATTCTCCATTCTGCATCCTTCTCGGAAACACGCCCGTTTTCATCGAAATACAGCCTCACATATTCCCCCCTGCCGGGTGCAACCTGCTCCTTGGCCTCTATGAAAATAATGCCGTTGCCACATTCACTTATATATTCTCCGGTTATGATGGATTTCAGCTTTTTGCCTGTCCTGTCAATCAGGAAAACCTCGCCGCTTTTTTCCTGTGCAAAGGCTTTGCCGTTCCAAAAATTTGTTATTTTGGTATAGCGCAGGGGAATTACCTCTTTGCCGGTTTTATCGATATAGCCGATATTTCTGTCCGTATCCTCTACCTTTGCGAGACCATCCTGGAACGCAAATGCCCTCCTGTATTTCGGCTCGATGACCCAGCCTCCTTTTTTATCAATATAGCCATAACGGGTTTCTGCGCTCTGCCTTCCTTCTTCCTTCGGAAGATCTACGCCTACTGCCGCCAAGCCCTCAGAGAAGGCATCGGCACTGTAAAAGGAGAACGGAATGACTTCCTCGCCCTTTGTGTTGACATAGCCGCACTTTCCTTCCTCATAATTCATTGCCCTTGCCAGACCCTCCGAAAAGCTGCCTACATCATGATAATCATCATAACCGTATGTAAACTGCGTATTGCCTTCCATATCGAGAATCATATCTGTTCTGTACCGTCTATCCAGACGCAGGAAGCCATCGCCAAAGCCGCGCAGTCTGAGAACATCCTTATTGCTATATTGGAGCAGTACCTTACCCTGCTGATTCAGAAGAAACCAATCTGCCTGCTGATTTTCATATTCCTGCGGCCCACCCAGAATATCCCCCGCGGTATTGACGTATTTTTTCGCGATGAAATAATCGCCGCCGATAGATTTGATATCATCATAGCGTTCTGTCAGGGGAATGCCGAACACTGCCGCTTCGCCCGTTCCCTTGACGGAGGAGGTATCGTTTGCCGTTGCCGCGGTCAGCTCTGTCAGCTGTACGGCTGCGGTTTTTGTTTCTGCATCCCAGCTGAGAGCATCTGCATCGACGATATAGCGGTTAAAGCATTTCAGCACGCCCTCCCAATCGCGCAGGGGGACAAAAACTCTGCCGTCCTTGACTTCCATCTGCCCGAACACAGGCAGCTGACTGCTCTTTGCCCAGATACGATTGCCGTTTATATCAAAGGTCAGCGTAAAATCATGCAGAGTGACCTCGGCAAGCTTCGTTCCGTTTGACCACGCAAGCGTAGCATCTGCATCCAACGCCTGCATGAAGGTACGCAGGGGGAGCATGGTATAGCCGTTTTTGGTATAAATCGCTACATCCAAGGGCTGTGCTGCGCCGTCCTTGGTAAATTCCGTTGTGCCGACCTTTGCCGTAAAGGTATGCGGTGTTTTCGTGAACAGTGATTCCTCCGCCGCGTAGGCAGGCACGCTCCCTGCCAGAAGTGCCGCGCTGAGTGCCATACAGAATATTTTTTTCATACGCCTTTTCCCCTTTTTTTATCTGTTCGGATTTCTGATAATGCCCCATTCGACATCCTTTGTACCGTCTGCCAATTTGATTTTATTGGCAACCACCGCATAGCCGTCTTGGAATCTCTCCGCCGCATCAAATGCAGGCGCAATCACCCAAGTGCCGCTTTCGTTTACATAGCCGTATTTCTTTGCCGTCGCATCCCAATACGGTGCAAGTCCCTCGGAAAGTCCCTTTTTCAGGAGATAGGTTTCATAGGAAATTTCGTCTGTTTCATCAAAATAGCGTCTTACATGCTCATGGTCGCCATCAGGCAGATTCACAATCTCCTCCGTCATTGCCATGCCGTTCTTCTGCTGATTTGGTTTTGTCCTATCATCATCTGCGTATACCAGATATTCTGCATCCGCAATCCGTTTCAGCCTTTTGCCTGTTTGATCAATCAGCCAGTTTTTTCCTTCCGCATCTGACGCATAGGTTGCACCGTTTCGGAAATAGCCTGCCCAACGATACTGACAGGGGATAACCTCCTTGCCTGTTTGATCAATAAAGCCTGCCCGACGCGCATCACTGCTTCGTACCATTGCCAGACCTTCCGAGAAGGACTCCACATGCCTGTAGTTCGCGGCATCAATGACGATTTTGCCTGTTTTATCAATATAAGCATAGGTGCCGTCTTTTTTCTTCACAACTGCCAGACCATCGGAGAAGGGTTTTGCCTCCTCAAACTGCAAAGGAATCACAACCTCGCCGTTTCGATTCACAAAGCCTGTGCCGTTTTTATCCGAAACTGCCGCCAAGCCTTCGGAAAAAGGCTCTACTCTGTTATAAATGAAGGGGATAACGGTTTTGCCTTCCCAATCAATGGCACCATTGCCAAAGCCGTTTTCCGTATTTCTGCCAACTAAGAAGGTTCGCTCACCGCCGTCCTCCATATAGTTATCCGTTCCGGTGTCATAGGTCTGCAACACCTTTCCCTTACTATCCAGAAGATACCGTACATTTTCGCGTCTGCCTATGCTGACACCCAAGCCGACATTCGTTTCTCCCGTATATTTCTGTGCAAGGAAATAGCCGTCCCCAAGGGGCTCGATTTCATCATACTGCGTGGTGAGTGCCATGGTATAGGATGCCTGCGCGCCCTTGCCGCTCAGTGTGGGTTTTTCCAGACCATTGGAGGGGTCAAGCTTCTGTTCCACAGCGCGGATGGTTGCCAACCTTGTGGTGCTGTCCCATGTAATATCGCCCTCCTCCATGAGATAGCCGATGGACTGCAAAATACCCGACCAGTTCCGCAGAGGAACGAAAACGCGCCCATCCTTCACTTCCATTTTGCCCCAGACGGGTAAGTCCTTCCCGTTTTGTGCGATGGTATTCTCTTTTATCGAAAAACGGATGAGATTTCCTCCCCATACTACTGTCGCCGCCTTGTCTTCATTATTCCAAACCATTTGGCTTTTCTCGCCCAACGCCGCCTTCATAAAGGTGCGCAGGGGCAGCATGGTATAGCCATCCTTAATATAAATCGGCACATCCAAGGGCTGTGCTTCGCCATCCTTTGTAAATTCCGTTGTGCCGACCTTTGCCGTAAAGGTATGCGGCACCTTTGTGATATAATCTGCCGCGTAGGCAGGCACGCTCCCTGCCAGAAGTGCTGCGCTGAGTGCCATACAAACGAGTTTTTTCATGTTTTGTCCCTCCCCGAAAATACAACTGTGCTTTTGCTTCTGCTTTCACTCTAGCAGAAGGAATTTGTTTCCTCAAGAGAATGGACAGGATTTTAAGAAATTCGTAAGAAATTTGTAAGCTGCTTGTAACACAAGGCGTTTTTCTGTATACAAAAAGAGCCTGCGTGGGAAAATTCCCATACAGACTCTTTTATTTTCTGCAAAATCAGATTAGAATTCTGCGTTATTTACGGTACGAGGGTAAGGCAGGACATCGCGGATATTGCCGACACCTGTCAGATACATTACCGCACGTTCAAAGCCCAGACCGAAGCCTGCGTGTCTTGTGCCGCCGTATTTACGCAAATCCAGATACCACCAGTAGTCCTCTTTTTTCAGACCCAGCTCGTTCATGCGGTTTTCCAGCACATCCAGTCTTTCCTCTCTCTGGCTGCCGCCGATGATTTCGCCAACGCCGGGCACGAGCAAATCCATTGCCGCAACGGTCTTTTTATCATCATTCAGACGCATATAGAACGCCTTGATTTCTACGGGGTAATCGGTTACGAATACGGGCTTCTTGTAAATCTGCTCTGTCAGATAGCGTTCATGCTCTGTCTGCAAATCAATGCCCCATTCTACGGGATATTCAAAGGTATGACCGGATTTTTTCAGCAGTTCAACGGCTTCTGTGTAGGTCACTCTGCCGAATTCGTTATCCAGAATGTTATGCAGTCTGTCCAGCAGACCCTTGTCCACAAAGCTGTTGAAGAATTCCATTTCCTCAGGGGCGTTGTCCAGTACATACTGAATGATATATTTCAGCATTTCCTCTGCGATTTCCATGTTATCATTCAAATCGGCAAATGCCATTTCGGGTTCAATCATCCAGAATTCCGCCGCATGTCTGGTTGTGTTGGAATTTTCCGCACGGAAGGTAGGCCCGAAGGTATAAATATTGCGGAACGCCATTGCAAAGGTTTCCGCGGAAAGCTGACCGGAAACAGTCAGATTGGTTTCCTTGCCGAAGAAGTCCTTGGAATAATCTACCTTGCCATCGGCTGTGCGAGGCAGGTTCTCCAAATCCAATGTGGTAACACGGAACATTTCGCCTGCACCCTCACAGTCAGAGCCTGTGATGATGGGTGTATGGGCATATACAAAGCCCTTGCCCTGGAAAAATTCATGAATTGCCATTGCAATCAGGCTGCGCACGCGGAAGGTTGCGGAGAACAGATTTGTTCTGGGGCGCAGATATGCGATTTCACGCAGAAATTCTACGGAGTGGCGTTTTTTCTGCAGGGGATAATCGGGGGTGGAGGTGCCTTCCACATCAATCTGTGTTGCCTTTACCTCGAAGGGCTGCTTTGCTTCGGGGGTTTCCACCAAAAGCCCCTTGATAATCAGTGCCGCACCGACATTCTGCTTAGAAATTTCTTCATAGTTTGCCAGCTTTTCCGCTTCAAAAACAATCTGAATATTTTTGAAGAAGGAGCCGTCATTCAGCTCGATAAAGCCGAAATTCTTGGAGACACGCATGGTGCGAATCCAGCCGCCCAGTGTGACCTCTTTATTTGCATACGCCGCAGTATTGCGGTAGATAGATTTTACTGTTGTCAAATCCATGATGTTACATCCTTTCCTGAGTTTTCTGTCCATAATACTTCTATTGTAGCCGTTTCAAGGGAAAAAGACAACCTTTTTATCGGATTTATCGGAAAAATCAATCCTGCTTTTCCGCTTTCGCCGCCTTCTGCGCCGCAATTTTCTCAAAATTGATATGGCAATAGCCATTGGGATTTTTTTCAAGATATTTCTGGTGATACGTCTCCGCTTGAATAAACTGGCGCAGGGGGAGATTTTCAATCATAATCGGCTGTTTGTAGTCCTTTTGCAGGGTATCCAGAAATGCCTGTGCCGTCTGCCGCTGCTTCTCAGTGAGGGAATAGATGCCCGTGCGGTACTGAATCCCGATATCCATGCCCTGCCTGCCCAGAGAGGTCGGGTCGATGGTATAGCAATATTCCCTGAGAATTTCTGTCAGAGAGATTTTTTCCGCATCAAAGACAACCTCGACCGCTTCGGCGTGTCCGCTGTGATTGCAGACCTCCTCATAGGTGACACTTTCCTTGAGGGGCGGATTCCAGAGGGGCTTTTCGCCCAGAGCATAGCCGACCCTTGTTTCCAGAACACCATCAACACCTTGCATATATTTTTCCGTGCCCCAGAAGCAGCCGCCTGCCAGATAAATCGTTTCTTTTTTCATAAGAGTCCTCTCTCCTTTCCTAAGTGCCATCTCTCCTTATTTTCTGATGATATCGTAACAATCCGTTCTGCGGTGCTTTAACAGCGGCAGCTCCGCCCGCACCTGCTCCAGCCTTGCAAAATCCAGCTCCGCTGTGAGGATGCCCTCGTTTTCGTCCAGCTCCGCTACCACACTGCCCCAAGGGTCGGTAACAATAGAATGACCCCATGCGGTATAGGAGGACTGCAAATCACGCGCAGGGGCACAGCCTGCCAGAAAAACCTGATTATCCAAGGCACGCATACGGAAGGACATTTCCCAATGGGCAGGGCCTGTTGTCATATTGAAGGCGGCAGGGACAAGGATTGCCCTTGCGCCTTCGAGCGCAAGCAGACGGGACAGCTCCGGAAAACGGATATCATAGCAAATCATCAACCCCATCCTGCCCCACGGGGTGTCGAAGGTGGTGACATCCCTGCCGGCGGTAAAGGTATCGGATTCCATGAAATACTGTCCGCCGGGGACATTGATATCAAACAGATGGGTTTTGCGGTGTCTTGCGATGCAGCTTCCCTTATTATCATAGACGAAGGCGGCGTTATAGATTCTGCCATCCGCCGCAAGCGGAACAGAGCCTGCAACCACATACAAGCCGAGAGCCCCTGCCATTTCGGCGATGCCCTGCAAAAACGGGGCGTTTTCGGGCATGGCATAGCGCACAAAGGCACTGTTTTCATAGGGGCAGCAGCACATTTCGGGCAAAACTGCCAGATCCGCGCCCTCCTGCTTTGCCTGCACAAGCATCTGTTTTATTTTTTCAAGATTTTCCTCAGGTGTCGGCAGGGTTTTTAACTGCAATAAAGCTACTTTCATTCCACAGACCTCCTATCTGCCTTCTTTTTGCCTTTATCATAGCATACCCGAAAAAAAAGAAAAAGGGGATTTGCCTTTTGCATAGTATGGAAGGAGTCCATAAAAAACAGAGAAAGGAGTTTTTTCTATGTATCCTTATTTTCAGAAAAACCAGAAACCCAATCCTTCCAATTCTTCCAAGCTTTCTGTCAGAGAAGCAAGCCCTGCCGATCCTCTGCGGCAATTTCTGGCGGAAAACCCTGCCTTCGGCACACTGCTGTTTCAGGTGACGGGCGGACAGGGAGCTGTTCCCATCGAGAGGGCAACGGTTGTCATCAGCAAGGCATTACCCAACGGGCATACGCTTTCCGTTACCACAATGACGAATGAAAGCGGCAAAACGGCAGAAATTTCACTGCCTGCGCCGCGCCGCGATAAATCGCAGACACCGGGCGGCACAGATGTTTTTGCGACATACGACGCACTGATTTCCGCCCCCGGAACGGTTCCTGTTGTGGTGCATGATATCCCCATTTTTGATGGGATTACCACAATTCAGCCTGTCGCACTTTCCTTTGATGTCAGCGGAGCGCGCAGGGACGAGGCAGAAAGCATCACCGATACCGAACCGAATTTATAAAAAAGGAGGAAGCACACCATGGCTTTACAGCAGGTTCCAACCATTCCCGAAACAATTACGGTACACCTGGGGCTGCCGAATCAGCCTGCGGAAAACGTAACCGTGCCGTTTCCCGATTATATCAAAAATGTGGCCTCCAGCGAGATTTACCCCACATGGCCCGAAGCCGCAATTCGCGCGAATATCTACGCACAGATTACCTATGCGCTGAACCGCATATTTAACGAATTTTACCGCAGTCAGGGGTATGATTTTGATATTACCTCGACCACGCAGTATGACCAGACCTACATCAAGGGACGGGATATTTATGAAAACATCAGCCGCATTGTGGATGAAATTTTCAACAACTATGTGGTGCGGCAGGGGCGTGTTGATCCGTTTTTCACCGCCTACTGCAATGGCACAACCACCGTCTGCGACGGACTTTCCCAATGGGAGACGGTTGCATTGGCGGAGCAGGGGCTGACACCCTATCAGATTTTGCAGAAATTTTACGGGCAGGACATCGGGATTCTGGAAAATGTACCGATTTCCGCAAATGTGCCATCCTATCCGGGTGCCGCGTTACGGCTGGGGGATGCCGGCAATACCGTAAAAACGATACAATTAGAGCTGAACCGCATTGCGGATAACTACCCTGCGATTCCGAAAATTGAGCCGGCAGACGGGGTATTCGACATAGCAACAGAAAACGCGGTACGGGAATTTCAGCGGATTTTCAACCTGACACCGGACGGAATTGTCGGGAAGCCAACGTGGTATCAGCTGAAATATATTTACAACGGGGTGAAACGGCTGAATGAGCTGACGAGCGAAGGGCTGACATTGGATGAGGTGACACGCCCCTTCCCTGCGGTGCTGCGCGAGGGGAGCAACGGTGTGGATGTGCGGTCTTTGCAGTATTATCTGGATGTGATTTCATATTTTAATGATGCCATTCCCGATATCGACCAGGACGGATACTTTGGCCCTGCGACCACTGCCGCCGTGCGTGCCTTTCAAACGCTCGCCGGACTGCCTGCGGACGGGATTGTGGGCTTGCAGACGTGGCTGCGGCTGCGGCAGGCGTATGACGATATTCTGGCAATGCTGCCGCCGGGGATGAAGGAAAACAACGCAGGGATTTATCCGGGATATTTCCTTTCCCCGGGCATGGAAAATGAGGATGTGCGGAATTTACAGACCTATCTCAAAGGAATTGCGGACTACAGCGGCGTGATTCCGCCGATTGCGGTGACGGGGGTGTTTGACGAGGCGACAAGAGACGCTGTAGCGGCATTGCAGGCGCAGAACGATTTGCCGCCGACGGGGAATGTCGGCCCTGCGACATGGAACCTTATACGGCGTTTGTATAACGCGCGCTAACGAAACTAACTTAGGGTGTCGACAAAGTCGACACCCTCTCCATTACTGAAATAACCTAAAAATATTTGCTTATTCCAACCCTTTTCATTAGCAAATCCCATACCATACATCAACCTCTGCAATCCAATTCATAATTCGATTGCACTCTTCATTCGGTTCAACAAAGCACTTCGGCGAAAAAGAAATAAAATCTAACTTCGGACTAATCTTTTTACAATATAGGACAATTTGCTGATAAATTTCTAACGTTAAAATTGGCTCATATAAGTAAACCAATGCTGAATTATCATCAATATCTCCCAAAGCCCACTTATATTCTTCTCCTGCCGGATTTAAAAATTCAAATTTCCCTTTTTCTTTATAAAATATTCTTTGGAAAGATAATGCTCCATTCGGTAAATAGTAAAGTTGTTTCTGCCTATCCTTCATTATAATGGTATCCATTTTAAAGAATAACGCTCTTTCAGAAGGCATGTCCTCTTTCAATCCCTTAGAGTCTTTGCAATATACAAAATATCTTTTACAAAGTGCTTCCCCTTTTTCAAGGATATATTCATTGCCATCTGCTTCATACGTATATACTCTATTGATCGTTACTATTTGCTCCCCGTTATCTTGATTTACCACTTCTTTATATGCAATAATCCTTTTCTCTTCATCGTATGCAAAACAGCACTCTCTCAGCTGACCGGAACCACTATGATTTTGTATAACAGTACGTTTCAAGAGATTTCCTGCTTCGTCATATTCAAATACCTGCGTTCCCTCGAAGCAGTTCTCTTTTATAAGAGATTTATATGCACATATCTTCTGCCTTTTGCTTTCATGAAAAACTTCAATGATTTGAATATCCTCATATTTCCTTTTCTCCATTTTTTCTCCTTCATCTGTTTGAGTAATTTAAAGCCGCAGATTTTATCTGCGGCTTTTTGCTGCTTCTCGCTTAGGTGTGTCCCAATAAGAAAACATGAAGATTATTCGGGCGCGCCTTTACTCAGCGTCTTTTTTCTCATCTGCGGGTTCTTCCTCGTCATCCTCGAAATCGGCAGGGTTATATTCTCCGAAGGAGGCCTTCAGAAATGCCTCCATATCATTGAGCTGCTCCATCTGGTCGCTCATGCCGTCCAGAACATCCTCCACCTTATTCAGGTATTTATTCATTTCGGGGGAGATGGGCTCTACTGCTTCCTCGCCCTCAGCAGGTGCTGCCTCTGCGGCTTCGGGAGCTTCTTCTGTTGTGGGTGCTTCTGCGGCATCCAGCTCCTCCAGATCGATGTCATCCCAATCCTCCGCTTCGTCGCGGTTTCTCTTTTCTCTCAGCTTTTCACGGTAGGTTGCCATATCCTCCTTGATTTCGCTTGCCTTTTCCACCATACGGAAGGCTGCGGAGCGCACGGCAGGCTGCAGCTCATCTGCCTTATCTGCCAGCTTTTCCTTCATGCGGAATGCCGCGGAGCTTACCTTGGGCTGCAAATCATCCGCCTTATCGGCTACCTTATCTGCGGCGTTTTTCACCGCGGGATTTTCCTTTACCTTATCGGCAACGGCGCTCAGCGCAGCCCCTGCCTTATTCAGCATACCGCCTACGGCTTTTGTAATGCCGTCCTTTTCGGTACCTAAGCCGCTATGCAGCGCTGTAAGCAGACGTTCTGCCTCATCCACGCTGATGATGCCTTTTTCGAGCATATTCAGGATTGCCATTCTTTCTTCTTTCATCGGTTTTCCCTCCTTAGGTGTTTTCTCATACTTTATGCGCAGGACATATTCATCGGGTCTGTCTGCTTTTTTTCCGAAGGCATACAGGATGCTTTCCACGATGCGGCGGCTTGCCTGTCCGTCGCCGAAGGGGTTCTTCGCCTGCGCCATTTTTTCGTATTCCTCTTTGTTATCCAACAGTTCCTTCGCCATGGAATAAATCACGTTTTCATCCGTACCTGCCAGCTTCAGGGTGCCTGCTTCCACACCCTCGGGGCGTTCTGTTACGTTGCGGAGCACCAGAACAGGCTTGCCCATGGAAGGCACCTCCTCCTGCAGACCGCCGCTATCTGTCATCACGAAAAAGGAACGGCACATAAGGTTATGCATATCCTTTAAATCCAGAGGGTCGGTGAGGTGGATACGGTCGTTGCCGCCGAGAATCTCATGTACAGGTTCTACCACGGCAGGATTTTTATGCACTGCATAGACCACTTCCACATCGGGATATTCTTCCACCAGACGCTTCACGGCGCGGCAGATATTTTTCAGGGGCTCGCCGAGATTTTCCCTTCTATGGGCGGTCATGGCGATGACGCGTTTGTTTTTAAAATCAATCTGATTGAGTTCGGGGACAGTAAAGGTATAGTCCTCCTCGATGGTATGTGCCAATGCGTCGATAACGGTATTGCCTGTGATGAAAATGCCGTCCGGACTGATGTTTTCCTTCAGCAGATGCTCCTTTGCCAGAGGGGTGGGTGCAAAATGCAAATCGGTCAATGCGCCGGTAAGGCGGCGGTTCATTTCCTCGGGGAAGGGCTGATATTTATCATAGGTGCGCAGGCCTGCCTCAACATGACCGACCTTCACTTGATTATAATATGCCGCCAGTGCGCCTGCGAAGGTGGTAGAGGTATCCCCATGGACGAGGACGATATCGGGTTTTTCCTGACCCATAACCTCCTCCAGACCGGTTAATGCGCGGGTGGTGATGCCTGCCAATGTCTGACGGGACTGCATGATATTTAGGTCATACTGCGGATGCAGGTCGAAGATTTCGAGTACCTGATCGAGCATTTCACGGTGCTGCGCGGTGACGCAGACGATGCTCTCGATTTCGGGGGTTTTTTCCAGCTGCTTTACCAGAGGTGCCATTTTAATCGCCTCGGGGCGTGTCCCGAACACGCTCATTACCTTTATTTTATCCATATTATATCTCCTTTTTAAGACCTTGGGGACAAAACCTTGAGGGTTTCACCCTCAAACTCCCACAAGGGGAATGATTCCCCTTGACCCCCATTTGCAAAACCATGTACATGGTTTTGCGGTATCGGGTGCAGGGGCTGAGCTCCTGCTGGGGGTGTTGGGGGCAAAGCCCCCAAGGTCTTAGGGTCTTTACTTAATTTTGTTCGTCATGGTGCCGATGCCCTCAATTTCGCACGTTACAACATCGCCACTGTTCAGGAACCTCGGCGGCTCAAAGCCCATGCCAACCCCTGCCGGTGTCCCCATGGCAATAATCGTGCCTGCCTGTAGGGTCATGCCCTGCGTTAACTCGCAAATAACCTTTTCAATGCCGTTAATCATCAGATCCGTATTGCTGTCCTGCCGTAATTCGCCATTCACATAGGAGCGAATCGGCAGCGCAGGTGGATTCTTGAATTCATCCTTCGTCACAATCCAAGGACCGATCGGCGTAAAATCATCCAGACTCTTGCCGAAATACCACTGCTTATGCGAGGTCTGTAAATTTCTCGCACTCATATCATTGAGAATCGTATAGCCAAAGACATACTCAAAAACCTCCTCCGGCTTTACATTCCTTGCATCCTTGCCGATGATAACCGCCAGCTCTGCTTCATAATCCAAGCTATCCACAATATCCAGATGCCCGTCGATTTCCTCGCCATCCGCCAAGGCACGATTGATTCTCTTGGAAAAATAAATCGGCACAGGACGTTCGCCGCCAAAGGCCTCATCATGGAACCGCGCCGCTTCCTCCGCGTGTGCATAATAATTGATACCCAGACAGACAACATCCTGCTTGGGATGGGGAATGGGCGAAAGAATCTGCACCTCATCCAGAGGAATCCCCTGCATCAGCTCCTTGTTTCTATCCAGCTTTTCCAGCTTTTTCTCATTCTGCACATCCAGAAAGGTATTCATATCAATGGCACTGCAGCCAAGATAATTGACAGGCACCACTTCGGAGCCGTCATTCTTTAAAACGCCGACCGCTGTTTCGCCGCCATGCTTATATGTTAAAATTTTCATTCTTCCATCCTCCTCACATGCGATTTGGCTCTCTGTTTTCTTTCGTAAAAACGGTATGTTTTCTATAATGATACCAGTTTCATCATATCACAAAACCCTCTTTTTAGGAAGAAAAAAAAGGATTCCGCACCGTATGTATACAAGATACTGTAGTTCTAAACGCTTATTCACCTAAATGTGCATAAATATACATCACCTATTATTTAGCGCAAAGAAAAATGCCCAAAAAGATGCGTGCCGTTTCCCGTATTTTCAAAAATATACACAAATTTATGTATTTTTATTATTTTCTATTGCGTTTATTGCATTTTCTATGTATAATCCATTTATAAAATTCATTTTGCACAAAACCCATTACAATATGATTTGTTTCAGGTTTGTTTTTTAAGGAGGAAGAAAAATCATGGCAAAAGAAAAAATCGTTCTGGCATATTCCGGCGGTCTGGATACATCCGCAATCATCCCTTGGCTGAAAGAAAATTATGACTGTGAAGTAATCTGCGTATGCGGTGACGTTGGGCAGGGCAAGGAAACAGACGGTCTGGAGGAAAAGGCACTGAAAACCGGCGCAAGCAAGCTGTATATCGAAGATCTGACAGAAGAATTCATCACAGATGCAGTTTACCCCTGCGTAAAGGCAAACGCTGTTTATGAAGGCAAATATCTGATTGGTACATCCATGGCACGCCCCATCATTGCAAAGAGACTGGTTGAAATTGCAAAAAAGGAAGGCGCAACTGCAATCTGCCACGGCGCAACAGGCAAGGGCAACGATCAGGTTCGTTTTGAGCTGACCATCAAGGCACTGGCACCCGAAATGAAGATTATCGCTCCCTGGAGACTGGATACATGGAAGATGCAGTCCCGTGAGGATGAAATGCAGTATCTGGCTGACCATGGTATCCCCTTTGAAGCAGGCCATGACAACTCCTACAGCCGTGACAGAAACCTGTGGCACCTGAGCCATGAAGGTCTGGAGCTGGAAGACCCTGCAAACGAACCCAACTACGAACACATTTTGCAGATGAGTGTGACACCTGAAAAGGCACCCGATCAGCCCGAATATGTTACACTGGATTTTGAAAAGGGTATTCCCGTTGCAGTCAATGGTGAAAAGCTGAATCCCGTTGCTCTCTTGACAAAGCTGAACGAAATCGGCGGCAGAAACGGTGTTGGTATCACAGATATCTGCGAAAACCGTGTGGTTGGTATGAAATCCCGTGGTGTATATGAAACACCCGGCGGTACTATCATGTACTATGCACACCGCGAGCTGGAATATCTTTGCTCCGACAAAAAAACACAGGCGTTCAACGAAGTGGCAAGCAACAAATTCACAGAGCTGGTTTACAGCGGCGAATGGTACACACCTCTGCGTGAAGCACTGAGCGCTTATTTCGATAAGGTAAATGAAACGGTAACAGGTACAGTTAAGCTGAAGCTGTATAAGGGCAATATCATCCCTGCAGGCTCTACATCTCCTTACAGCCTGTATAACGAATCCATCGCTTCCTTTACAACAGGCGAGCTTTACAACCACAAGGACGCAGACGGGTTCATCAACCTGTTCGGTCTGTCCATGAAGGTTCGTGCGATGATGATGGAGAACAACAAAAACAAATAAAAACCTTTTTGCAGGACGCTGTCCTGCACCTGCCAAGGGAGTGACTCCCTTGGAACCCCATTTTGCAAAACCATGTATATGGTTTTGCGGAGGGAGGGTAAGAAGATAAGATAAATTATTAAAAATACGAAAGACAAAAAAATACTCCTGTCAGACTTGATGGGAGTATTTCTAATATTACAGAAAAAATCAGAAAAATCGAACCGCAAACAGAAGTATTTCTGTTTGCAACTCGGGTTCCAAGGGGATGATCCCCTTGGTAGGAGTGCAGAGGGCAACGCCCTTTGCAGAAAGAAAGGAGAAACATCATGGCGAAACTTTGGGGCGGACGCTTCACCCAGTCCACAGACAGCTTTACAGACCACTTCCATTCCTCTATCTCCTTCGATAGCAGAATGTATCAAGAGGATATCACAGGCAGTATGGCACACGCCGCCATGCTCGGCAAGCAGGGCATCATCCCCGCCGATGACGCTGCCTTAATCATCAAAACCTTAAAGGAAATCCTCGTCGATATCGAAGCCGGCAAGGTTACATTTGACGAAAAAGCAGAGGATATCCACATGAACGTGGAAACCATCCTCATCAGCCGTATCGGTGATGTCGGCAAACGCCTGCATACCGGCCGCAGCCGTAACGATCAGGTGGCACTGGATATCCGTATGTATACCAAAAAGGAAATCATCGCGATTAAAGAACTGGTGAAAAATCTGATGGTAACACTGAACGATTTCGCGGCAAACCATACCGAAACGATTTTACCCGGCTATACGCACCTGCAGCGCGCACAGCCTGTTACACTGGCGCATCACCTGCTTGCGTATGTGGAAATGTTCAAGCGCGACTACGACCGCCTTTGCGATACCTACAAACGCACAGACGTAATGCCTCTGGGCAGCGGCGCACTTGCCACCACCACCTACCCTCTGGATAGATATGCCGTTGCTGCGGAGCTTGGCTTTGCCGCAATCACCATGAATAGCATGGACGGCGTTTCCGACAGAGATTTCTGTATTGAGCTGGCATCCACGCTTTCTATCCTGATGATGCACCTGAGCCGCTTCTGCGAGGAAATCATCCTCTGGAGCAGCCATGAATTCCATTTCATCGAGCTTTCCGACGCATATTCCACAGGCTCCAGCATTATGCCCCAGAAAAAGAACCCCGATATGGCGGAGCTGATCCGTGGGAAAACAGGGCGTGTATATGGGCATCTGATGGCGCTTCTGACTACGATGAAGGGTCTTCCTCTGGCGTACAACAAGGATATGCAGGAGGATAAGGAGGGTCTGTTTGACGCGATTGATACGGTGAAAATGTGCGTGCCCGTATTCACAAGCATGATTGCGACCATGACTGTAAAGAAGGACGCAATGCTGAATGCGGCAAAGGGCGGCTTCACCAACGCAACCGACGCGGCAGACTGGCTGGTCAAGCAGGGCGTTCCCTTCCGTGATGCACATGCCATCATCGGGAAGCTGGTACTGTACTGCATCGAGCATAACACCAATCTGGATGACCTTTCCCTTGCGGAATATAAGGCAATCTCCCCTGTGTTTGATGAAAGCGTTTACGCCGCTATCAATGTAAACGAATGTGCGCAGGCAAGAAAGGTGATCGGCGGCCCTGCGAAGGAAGTAACAACTGCCGCGATTGCTGCAAATAAGGAATATTTCAAAACGATTTAAACAATGAAAAAGCTGCCATTGGCAGCTTTTTTTGTTGGGAAAACGGGGGCAGTCGCGCAATATGTCATGATTTAAGAATATAAGTATTTCATCTATTTAGATAATTCTCAGAAATATCCGGATTTTCTTGCCGGAAAGGCTCTTTATCCATGCCGTTTCCGGCTCGTAGGGAAGGGATTGGAAAGGGAAACCTTGTTGCCCTTTCCTCGTCTGCGGGGGTCCGGGACCCATTACGAAACGGGTCCCGGGTTTTTGTTACTTTTTATGCTAAAAAGTAAGGAAGAAATGTCTTGTTTTGCCGAGATAGTTCTAAACGGGCGAATCCCATATTTCATCGGGCTTTATTTTGGCGCACCTGCGCCCAATCGGTGTGAAACACCGCTTTTTCAGTCGCAGGGCATAAAAAAAAGATACAAGATTTTTTCTTGTATCTCTCTTTTCGATTGCGGAGACAGGATTTGAACCTGCCTTGCCCACCTCGAAATCTGGTCGTCCGCTCTCCCTCTCTGCGTTCTGTCTGCGGAACTCCCGATTTCTCGCCTGCATCACCTTCCTTCTTCTGCCACCGGCAGCGGTCGGTGCTGCAGCCCCGGGAACCCGTCGGTCGCAGGGCATAAAAAAAGATACAAGATTTTTTCTTGTATCTCTCTTTTCGATTGCGGAGACAGGATTTGAACCTGCCTTGCCCACCTCGAAATCTGGTCGTCCGCTCTCCCTCTCTGCGTTCAGTCTGCGGAACTCCCGATTTCTCGCCTGCATCACCTTCCTTCTTCTGCCACCGGCAGCGGTCGGTGCTGCAGCCCCGGGAACCCGTCGGTCGCAGGGCATAAAAAAAAGATACAAGATTTTTTCTTGTATCTCTCTTTTCGATTGCGGAGACAGGATTTGAACCTGCGACCTCCGGGTTATGAGCCCGACGAGCTACCGGACTGCTCTACTCCGCGGCAGTATAAAATGGGCGGAGAAGGATTCGAACCTTCGAAGCTATCGCAACAGATTTACAGTCTGCCCCCTTTGGCCGCTCGGGAATCCACCCATAGTAGTGTAGTTATTTTTTGTTTATGAGATTCCGTCTCATAATGCTTTGGCATTGTGCAAGGAATCGAATAAAAAATAACGAAACGGTTTTCTTCCGATAGGAAGAAAAACTTACCTTATTATAGTGTAGTTATTTTTGTTTTTCTCCTGCTGATAAGCAAGAAAAAAGCCGATGATCGGACTCGAACCGATAACCTGCTGATTACAAGTCAGCTGCTCTGCCAATTGAGCCACATCGGCGTAACTCGTGCTGAGTACAAGAAGTATATTATCATTCTTTCCACCTTTCGTCAAGTATTTTTTATAAAAATTTTATACTTTCAGAAAAAATGCGTCAGGGCGCGCAGAATATCCAGAAGATAGGTTTCCATGAACCGCAAAACCACCGCAAGGCTGGCGATATAGCATCCCAATTCAATGGGCTTCTGCATAAAGCCGCTCTGCCATTTGGATGCCATTGCCTCCAGAACCGACTGCACGCAGAGGATGAGAAACAGCTGTCCTGCCAAAATCGAAAATCCTTCCATCTCCGCCACCCCTTAAAAAATTCTTCAGACTATCTTATGAATTTTCCTCTTTTCAAATGCAGAATTTGGGCGCATAATATAGAGTAGGATAATTTCTTCCAAATAAGGAGGTTTTTGATATGAAAAATGCACTTGCAAAATATTTTCTCGGCTTTTTCGGCGCAATCGGCGCTTTGCTTGCAGGTCTTGCCGGCTATCAGCAGGTCTGCCTGCGGATGGCACGCAAAAAGAAAGATGAAACCCATGTTATGGAAACATACCATGCAAAGGAAGGCGAAATTGCATATCGTTCTGTAGGGCACGGCAAGCCTCTGGTTCTGGTACACAGCATGATGCTTGGTGCATCCGGCAGAGAATGGGATGCAGTGATTGATGCCCTGGCGGAGGATTACCATGTATACGTTCCGGATTTGCCCGGCTTCGGCAATTCTTTCTGTCCCGAAAAGCCATGGACAGCATATCAATATGCAAATTTGCTGCATGTATTTATCGAGGATGTCATCGGTCATCCCGTCTGCTTCTGCGGTGCGAATGGCGGTGCGGATTTTGGTTTGTTGCTTTCTCTGCTGTACCCGAAGGATGTCCGCCGCATGGTGCTCATTTCCCCGGAGGGCATCGGGAACGGCTTTGCGACCAACGAGGACACGAAACAGCTTTCGCTCCTGCTCTCCCCCATTGCAGGCACGGAGCATTTTCTCATCGGCACAAGCAGATGGAAAATCAGAGCCGCACTGGAGCAGGCGATTTTCGCAAAGGAAACCGTTTCCGCGGAGCTGGTGCAGCAATATGCGCGGGCGGCACGCTTCGGCACGCATGCACAGGCAACCTTTGCCTGCCTGAAAACACGCTTCTGGGCAGCAGATACCAAGCCTTCCTTTGAAAAGCTTTCTGTCCCGTTTCTGATGATCTGGGGCGAGGAAAACAGGCTGAACCCGACCTCTGCCTTCGATACGGCAGAAAAAATGAAGGACTTCGGTTCCTTCGCACTGTTTGAAAACACAGGTGCTTTGCCCCACATGGAAAACAGCAAGGCATTTCTGGAAAATCTCAATGAATTTTTAAACCAATCACATATTTTTTAAGTAAGGAGAACTGATACATGCAACACTGGACCAAAATACCCGGGCTTTCGCAGGAGGACATGGAAACCTTTTTTCAAAATGCCCTGCTGCCCGGTTCTGAACTCAAGCACCATGGGGTAATTCCGCAGATGGACCCCGTTTTTGTCACCTGTGACTTTGTAAAAGGCACGATAGACATGGCGTATCACGCACAGGAATGGGAGCTGAACCCTGAAAATATCATGCATGGCGGCATCATTTCTACCGCACTGGATACCTCCATGGGCCTTCTGGCGCATTATTATACACATCTGAGCGCCCCAACCGTTGTTACCGTTACAATGAATGTCACCTTCCTCAAGCCTGTCCTTGCAGGAGATATCTTCCATATCCAATGCCAGCTGGATTCCCTTGGGCGCACCCTCGTGACCGTAAAGGCCGAGGTTCGCTTAGAGCGGGATGATATTCTGGCAGGGATTGCAACAGCAACATTTATGGCTGTGAACGAATAAGGGAGGACAGGTAATGGTTACATTAAAAGACGAAATTTCCTCGCAGGAAAACATGGAGCAATGGATGTCTCAGCTTGGACATCCCGAAAACCCCATTTCCAACAAGGGCGTACTGGTGCGGCTGCAGCCGCAGTTTGTTTCCTGCGATTTTGAAAAAAGAGAAAACTGCATTGCATTTGAGGCACTTCCCTGGGAGCAGAACCCCGGCGGCACCCTGCACGGCGGCATCATCATCACCTGCTTTGACGTTGCCTTCGGCTTAACCTGCCATTATTACGCAAAGCAGCACCAGATTACCACCGTCAATCTGACAACCACCTTTCTCAAGCCCGTATTTCTGGGCGATGTGGTGGAATACCGCGTGCGGATTACCCATCTGGGGCGGACGCTCGTCAGCATGATGGCAGAAGGACATGTGAACCGCAAGGGGAAGGATGTCCTCATCGGAACAGCAACCGCTACGTTTATGAAATTAGATAAAACATTCGATCATCCAATTTAATATAAATTGAAAACCTCGGGGAATCCCTCGAGGTTTCTTTTTATTTCGACTTAGCAAGGCTTCGCCGGTATGTATTCCAGTAAATCCTCTGTTGTGCAGTCCAGTGCATAGCAGATACGCGCGAGGATATCCAGATCCATTTTTTCCAGCTCCCCCTGATACCATTTATTCACAACCTCAAAGCGTGCATCAATCCGTTTGGCAAGCTGATTGCGCGTGATGTCTCTTTCCTCCATAATTTCTCTCAAATGCAGTGCAATATGCCCATAATCGGCACGAATGAGAATCCCTTTTTCCTTCATGCGGCTTTCCCCCTCCATGGTGTTTCGTTACGTTCTATATGGTAACGATTATAAACCGCAGATGGGAAAATTTCAAGCCGATTCCACGGCGTTTTTGCGAATCCGAATCAGAATTTCACAGCAATCGGCATCCTGCTTATCCTCATAGACCACATCCACACCCGAACGGCGAATGACCTCAACGCTTTGCTTGATGGTATTGGTGAACAGGCGAAAATCGGAGGAACGGACATAGCGTTTTTCCTTCTGCTCGCCCTTTTCGGGGAAACGGGGGCGCATCTGCTCCAAGGTTGCCTCGACGAGCTCCTCTGTTTTTTTCACGTTCATTTCCTCCTGTATCATTTGTGCGAGGACGAACAGGCGGCTTTCCTCATCGGGCAGCTTCAACAGGGCGCGCGCGTGGCGTTCGGTAAAATGATGCTCCAGCAGGAGTTTTTTGACGCTGTCCTCCAGCTTGAGAATCCGCAGCTTATTGGCAATCGAGGACTGGCTTTTAGAAAGCTTTGCCGCAAGCTCCTCCTGTGTCAGTCCGTAGTCCTCCATCATATTACGATAGCCCTCCGCCTCCTCCAAAAAGCTGAGGTTCTGGCGTTGGATATTTTCGATGAATGCCATCACGGCGCTATCGCTGTCGCTGACCTGCATGAGGATTGCAGGGATAGTTTCCAGACCTGCCAGCTCGGCGGCGCGCAGGCGGCGTTCTCCGGCGACCAATTCATAGGCACCGCCGCTCATTTTACGGACGGTAATCGGCTGCAAAATACCGTAGGCGCGGATGCTGTCCGCCAGCTCCTCCAGTGCAGTGCGGTTGAAGTATTTTCGCGGCTGATAGGGGTTAGAGCGGATTTTATGTATGGGCAGCTGAAAGACCACCTTATCCTTTTTGAGCCGCATTTCCGAAAATTTCAAAACCTCCATATTTTTACCTCCTTTTTCCCTTGAGGGACTCCGGTTCAAGCAGGGTTTGCACCCTTGCCCTTCGGGCAACCGCCGCATCTGTTCGGCGGTGCGTAACACTCAAACTCCCTGCCAAGGGGGTCACCCCCTTGGAACCCGGTACAAAATATATATTTAATAAACCCGTGGACAAGGCTATTTATACGCCGCGGAAGGGTTTGGGAAACAAAGCAGTTTCCCAAATGGAATCCGCAAAGGGGGCTTTGCCCACTTGAGGAAAACTGTGCGTTTCAAGGTTTACCGATGGAACGCATCAGTTTATTCTTCTGTTTCAACAAGTCGAAATCCTGATTTCGACTTAGAGGGAAATTATTTCCCTCCTTCTTTTTTTCATAATATCACAGCAAAATTCCGCTTGGAGAAAAACCATTCCACAAAAAAAAGCCCATATCGACACAAACCGTGCCGACAAAGGCTTTTTCAGACTCAACTAAGAGGTTCCTTTTTAATTTTCCCTGCATTTCGGGGGTATTTTTTCGGGGTAGGTGCGATTTTTTCGATGAACACAAGCTTATGGGACAAATCGGTATGGGGAATCGCAACATCCTTAATTTCTACCAATCTGCCGCCCAGCTTTTTCAGTGCGCCCTTTGCCTGCTCTGCCTCTGCCGCGGCATCAGGGCCCTTCAGTGCCGCAAGCCTGCCGCCGACCTTAATAAAAGGCAGGCAATATTCTGCCAGAACAGAAAGATTTGCAACTGCGCGTGAAACGCACAAATCGAACCCTTCACGGTACTGCGGGTTCTGTCCGCCATCCTCCGCACGGCTATGGACATAGTGGACACCCTCCAGACCAAGCTGACTGCCGACCTCCTGCAAAAAGCCAATGCGCTTCTGCAGGGAATCCAGAAGGGTCAGTTCAATTTCAGGGCAGGCAATTTTTACGGGAATCCCCGGAAAGCCTGCACCTGTGCCGACATCAATCACGCGCATGCCGTCCCTCCATTCCACGCAGGGAACAAGGCTCAGGCAATCGGCAAAATGCTTCAGCACCACCTCACGCGGCTCGGTGATAGCAGTCAGGTTCATTTTTTCATTCCATTCCAACAGCAGAGAAAGATAGGTCATGAACTGCTCCGTCTCTTTCTCTCCCAGAGAAACACCCATCTGTTCACAGCAATCCCTGAGCAATGCCCGATTTTCCATTTATTCCTTCCCCTCTCTCTCGATACTGAAAATTTTCCATGTGCCGAAGGCGTTTGGCTCCGCCACCATGCGAAAGGCAAACACCTCTCTGTCCTTTTTGCTTTTCTTGGCAACAGAAACGCGGCGGATACCTGCGCCCTCGTCCTCCAGAAAGCAATGATATTCCTTCAAATCCTTTAAGAAGCCTGCCACTTCCTCATAATCCACCACCTCAGCGACTCTTTCGGAAAAATAGCCCATAGCTTCGTCCTTTTTTCCACTTTCCACCGCCTGCAAAAAGGAACGGAGTGTCCCTCTTGGGTTTGGCAGGGAAACATAGGCAGGCTTATGGGTATCAAAGGCGGCATCCGTCAGGGAAAGCGTTTCCTTCGGCAGATAGAGCTTTTTCTCTCCCCGTTTCACCTGTTTTTCCCTTTCATTCCAAGGCAAAAAAAATCCTTTCATCCCATCACCTTCCTTTCTCATATTTTTAATGCTTACGCTTCATTTGCTCCATATAAATCAACAGAACAGAAATATCCGCAGGGGATACCCCTGTGATTCTGGAGGCCTGTCCCAGATTTTCCGGACGCACCAGATTCAGCTTTTGTCTTGCCTCCAGACGCAGTCCCTGTATGGTTTCATAATCCAGCTCCATCGGCAGAAGGCGGCCCTCCAGCTTTTTGAACTGCTCCACCTGCTTCAGCTGCTGGTCGATATAGCCTGCATATTTAATCTGGATATTGACCTGCTCCTGCACATCCTGCGGCAAATCGGGGCGTTCGGGGTCGATTTCCGCCAATGCTTCATAGCTTAACTGCGGACGCTTCAGCAAATCGGAAAGGCGTGCGCCGTTTTTAATCGGTGCCGTGCCGTATTTTTCCAGAAGGGCAAGCACAGGTGCACTCGGCCCCATGGTTACATGCTGCACGCGGTCGATTTCCGCCGCAACAAGACGTTCCTTTTCCAGAAGGGCATCATATCTTTCCTGCGAAATCAAGCCGATTCTGTAGCCGATGGGCGTTAATCTCTGGTCGGCATTATCCTGCCGCAGCAAGAGACGAAATTCCGCGCGGCTTGTCATCATGCGATACGGCTCTCTTGTGCCCTTATTCACGATATCATCAATCAGCACGCCGATATACCCATCGGAACGCTGCAAAACCAGAGGCTCCTTGCCCTGTACGAAATGCGCCGCATTGATGCCGCCAATCAGCCCCTGCGCCGCCGCTTCCTCATAGCCGGAGGAGCCGTTGAACTGCCCTGCGCTGAACAGACCAGGAATATCCTTGAATTCCAGAGACAATTTCAGCTGTGTTGCATCAATGCAGTCATATTCAATGGCATAGGCAAAGCGCGTAATCTCGCAATGCTCCAGACCGGGAATCGTGCGGTACATAGCAATCTGCACATCCTCCGGCAGAGAGGAGCTCATGCCCTGAATATACATCTCCTCGGTATTTTCTCCTTCGGGCTCTACGAAAAGCTGATGGCGTTCCTTATCCGCAAAGCGCACCACCTTATCCTCGATGGAGGGACAATAGCGAGGGCCTGTTCCCTCAATCACGCCGCCAAACATAGGCGAGCGGTCGAGGTTATCCCGAATAATCTGATGTGTTTTTTCGTTGGTATAGGTCAGCCAACAAAGCACCTGCGGCTTCGCAATATCCTCCGCTGTATGCGAAAAGGAAAACGGCACGATATTTTCATCTCCGTACTGCGGCTGCATTTTCTCTAAATCCAGAGAATTTTTATTCATTCTGGCAGGCGTGCCCGTTTTGAAACGGAATAAATCAATGCCCATTTCTCTGAGCCTTGCGGAAAGCTTCATGGCAGGCATGAGGTTATTGGGGCCGCTTTCGGTGATATGCTCACCCGTCAGGCAGCGCGCCTTCATATACGTCCCCATGCAAAGCACAGCCGCCTTACAATCGTATACCGCACCTGCGGCAGTCACAACGCCGCTGACTCTGCCATTCTCCATACGGATATCCACGATTTCCGCCTGCTTGATTTTCAGATTGGGGGTATTCTCCAAGCGGTGCTTCATTTCGGACTGATACGCCTGCTTATCTGCCTGCGCGCGCAGGGAATAGACCGCAGGGCCCTTGCCTGTGTTCAGCATTTTTGTCTGGATATAGGTTTTATCGATGACCTTGCCCATCTCGCCGCCCAGAGCATCCACCTCACGCACCAGATGCCCCTTGGAGCTGCCCCCGATGGAGGGATTGCAGGGCATCATAGCAATGCTGTCCAGAGAAATGGCAAACAGCACCGTTCGCATGCCGAGGCGTGCCGCCGCAAGTGCCGCCTCACAGCCTGCATGACCGCCGCCGATAACGGCAACATCTATGGTTTCTGCATGATACATATTCAAAATTCCTCTCTTTTTGGATTGGTTATATTTTTTTCACTAATACTTTATTTTACACGAAAAAAGAGGGAAACACAATATTCCCTTTAAGTTGAAAGCAGGCTTTCAACTTGTTTGGACAGAAGAATAAACAGATAAGTTCCAGCGGCTAAAAGCCTTGAAACTTCCTGTTTTCCTCGAGTGAGCAAAGCCCCCTCTGCGGATTCCATTCAGGACACTGCGTTTCCCGAACCCTTTCTCATTATTCCCGCAGCTCCTGCAATGCCTTTTTAAACTGCCATACAAATAAAATCAAAGTAGTCGTAACGGCAATGACATCCGCGACAGGCTCCGCCAGAAATACCGCCATAACCTTATTTTCAAAGAAATACGGCAGAATATAAATCAGCGGAATCAGCAGGATAATTTTTCTGTAAATCGCAAGAAACAGCGAGGTTTTCGCATTGCCGATGGCAATAAACGTCTGCTGGCAGGCAATCTGAATCCCCATAACAACGCTCGTTGCCATGAAAATACGCAGTGCCCAGGCAGTATAATCCAGAAAAGCACTATCCTGTGCAAACAGCGTGGCAAGCAGGCGGGGAAAGAGCATCACAATCAGCCACAACGCCGCCGAATAGCCCAGAGAGCATTTCAGCAGAATGGCGAAGGATTCGCGCACGCGCTCCGGCTTTCTTGCCCCGAAGTTATAGCCTGTAATAGGCTGTGCGCCCTGCGAAAGCCCCGAAAGCGGCAGCATGGAAAACTGCATCACGCTTGTCAGAATCGTCATCGCACCAACCGCAGTATCTCCGCCGTATTTCAGCAGAGAGGAATTAAAGCAGATATTCAGAATACTTTCCGTAGACTGCATCACAAAGGGGCTTAACCCCAGCAGCACACAGGGGAGAATAACCCTTCCCTGCAAGCGGAAATTTTTCAGCCTTAATTTCAGCGTGGTTTGCTTTCCCAGCAGGAAGGTCAGCACCCATGTGGCGGAAAGTGCCTGCGAAAGCACCGTTGCCAATGCCGCACCCTTTACCCCCATGCCAAGCACAAAAATAAAAATCGGATCGAGGATGATATTTGTCACCGCGCCGATGAGGGTGGTTTTCATGCTGATTTTGGCAAAGCCCTGCGCCGTAATGAAGGCATTCAGACCTAGCGTCAGCTGCACAAAAATCGTACCGCAGGCGTAAATGCGGATATAATCCATAGCGAAGCCAATCGTATTCCTGCTTGCGCCAAAGGTTAAAAGAAACGGCTTTGCGAACAGCTGAAACAGCACCGTCAGCGTAACGGCAACCAGAATCAGCAGTGCCGCGCAGTTTCCCAGAATCCGCTCCGCTTCCTCCGCATCATTTCTCCCAAGCATAATCGACGCTCTCGGTGCGCCGCCCATCCCTGCAAGCATGGCAAAGGCGGAAATCAGCATAATCAGCGGCATACAAACGCCGACACCTGTCAGCGCCAGCTTTCCTACTTCGGGAATATGCCCGATGTAAATACGATCGACCACGTTATAAAGCACATTTACAATCTGCGCCGTGATGGCAGGTACCGCCAGCTTCCACAGCAGCTTTTTGACGGGCTTTACGCCCAATTCATTTTCCTGTTCCATGTTTTCACCTTACTTACCTAAACAGAACTTGGTAAAGATTCTGTCTATAATTTCTTCGTCACTGGTATCCCCTGTGATTTCGCCCAACGCACGGTTAGCATCCTGCAAATCCATAGAGATAAAATCCTCCGGCATACGCATGGTGATGGTTTCCATGCAATGCTCCATGGCTTCCTTTGCACGATACAGCGCATCCTTATGTCTGGTGTTGCCGAGCATGGCATCCTCCGCCGTTGCGGTATGCCCGTCTAAGAACATATTTTTCAAGGCATCCAGAAGCGCATCAAAGCCATCGTTTTCCTTCACGGAGATAAATAAAATCTGCTCCTGCGGCACATATTCCGCAAGCTCCTCCAGAGAAAGCTTTTGTGCTAAATCCACCTTATTCAGCAGCACAATCGTCTTTTTTCCGCGGATGAAGGAAAGAATTTCCTTATCCTCCTCCTCCAGAGGACGGGAGCCATCCAGCATCATAATGACCAAATCGGCAGTTTCGGCGTAGGCTTTGGATTTTTCCACGCCCATTTTTTCCACCACATCGCCCGTTTCTCGAATCCCTGCGGTATCGACGATTTTAATGGGAATCCCGTCAATATTGAGGTATTCCTCAACGGTATCCCGCGTTGTGCCGGGGATATCGGTCACAATCGCACGATCCTCCTCCAGCAGCCAGTTCAGCAAAGAGGATTTCCCGACATTCGGCTTGCCGACAATGACAGTCTGTAAGCCCTCGCGGATGATTTTGCCGCGGTCTGCGCCTTCAAGCAGCTTTTCCATTCTCGCAAGCAGCTTTTTTGCGCCCTGCTCCATCGTGCCGTAGGTTTCCTCCTCCACATCATAATCCGGATAATCAATCACCGCTTCGATAGACGCAATCATATCCAGAATTTCCTCGCGCATTTCGCGAACGGCTGTTTTTAATCTGCCTTCCAGCTGATTGACCGCCGCCTGACGGGATAATTCCGTTTTGGATTCAATCAAATCAATGACAGCCTCTGCCTGCGTCAGGTCGATGCGCCCGTTCAAAAAGCTGCGCTTGGTAAATTCACCCGGCTGTGCAATACGCGCACCTGTTTTCAGCACCGCTTCCAGAACCCTTCTCGTCACCAGAGAACCGCCGTGGCAGTTGATTTCCACGATATCCTCCTTGGTATAGGTATGGGGCGCTTTCATAACGGAAACCAGTACCTCGTCAATTATTTCACCGCCTGTCCCGTCTGTGATTTTACCGTAGGATAAGGTATGGGTTGCCTTTTCCGTCAGCTTCTTTTTGCCGATAAAAATGCTGTCCGCCAATGCGATACAGCCTGCCCCGCTCATGCGCACAATACCGATACCGCCTGTGCCGATGGGCGTGGAGATTGCCGCAATCACATCATCAAGCATATATTCTCTTTTCATAGAAACCTCCTTTCTCGAAGGACTCTGTCCTTCAAACTTCCTGCAAGGGGAATCATTCCCCTTGACCCCGATTTGCAGAAACTGCCGTTTCTGCGAGAATAATTATATTTTTGCGCCGCAGGCAAATAAAGTTTGGATCAAACCTTTTCAAAGGTTTGCAGGTGTTTGAGGGCAGCGCCCTCAAAGTCTTTTTCGCCTTGCAGGCTGATTTTTAGAGAGTCTGAGAACCTTTTTTGAAGACAAAAAGGTTCTCAGTTATCGCTCTTTTTTAAAACAAAAACCCGCTGTATCCAACAACGGGTTTCGAGTGTCTTATTTCAAGGTGATAACAACATTTCTATAAGGTTCTTCGCCCTCACTATATGTTGTAACGAATCTGTCATTCTGCAATGCAGAATGGATGATTCTTCTTTCATAAGGATTCATAGGCTCCAGCACAACATTTCTCTTTGTATGCTTTACCTTTTTCGCCAGATTGAAGGCAAGGCTTTCCAGTGT
This sequence comes from Anaerotignum faecicola, assembly GCF_003865035.1. Classification (NCBI taxonomy): domain Bacteria; kingdom Bacillati; phylum Bacillota; class Clostridia; order Lachnospirales; family Anaerotignaceae; genus Anaerotignum; species Anaerotignum faecicola. The sequence goes on along the minus strand of NZ_BHVZ01000001.1, from coordinate 1,069,698 downwards.
TTCCTTTCTTCTCTGACGATAATTTTCCGTATCCAGCATAACGCTGATATAATAAGGGCTTTTCTTATTGACAACCAGATTTACTAAATACTGTAAAGCATCCAATGTCTGCCCTCTCTTGCCAATGAGGATGCCCATATCATCACCTGTCAGATCAATATACAGGTGCTTGTCCTTCTGCTCTGTTTTGATTTTTACAATCAGCCCCATGCTCAAAAATACTTCTTTTAAGAAGGTTTCCGCTTCCTTTTCGGGATTGAAGTTTTTCTTTACCAGAACAACGGCATCCTTGCTGCCGAACATTCCCAGAAATCCCTTGGAGCCTTCATCAATGACTGTGATATCTACTTCCTCGCGAGCTGCGCCCAGCTCTGCCAAAGCAGCCGCAATGGCATCATCCACAGTCTTTGCGCTTTTTCTAATTTCTTCCATTACTGTGCTGCCTCCTCTGCAAATTTCTTTTTATAATGCTTAGACAAAATTACCTGCTGCAAAATACCGAACAGGTTGGAAATCGTCCAGTACAGACCCAGACCGGCAGGCATATTGATTGCGAATACACCCATCATGATAGGCATGGTATACAGCATAGATTTGGTCATTGCTGCCGCAGGATTGCCAGGGTCGCTGTTCTGGGGGTTCATCATCATCATGATTTTGGACTGCAGCCATGTGGTGACACCTGCCGCAATGGGGATGATGATACCGGGGAAATGCAGCCCTGCCTTACTTACCAGAGGAATGGTCAGGAAGGTTTCAATGCTGCTTTTGGTTGCCAGAAGCGGCACCAGAGAGCTGCCTGCATCGCCGAGGTTTTGCAGGATAACATTCCAATCATCCGGCTTCAGATAGTTAACCAGCATAACCACCTCATTGACCTGCCTCATATCAATGCCATCCTTGATGATAGCAACATTCTTATAGGCATTGGCAAATTCCTGTGCGTAGGGATGGAATACCTCCATTCTCAAGGAAACGGGGATATTTACGATTGCATTTGCAATATCGGTATAATTATGACCGATAACGTCTACATAAACATAGGCATTCTGGAACAGATAGAACAGTGCATACAGAATCGGCAGCTGAATGAGCATCGGCAGACAGCCGCTGACCATGCTTACGCCGTTTTTCTTCTGAAATTCCTGCATTTCAAAAGCCATGCGCTGCTGTGACATCTGATCTGTTTTGCCTTCATATTTCTTCCTGATCTTCATCAGCTCAGGCTGCAGTGCCTGCATTTTAAAAGAAGACTTCTGCTGCTTCACCATCAGAGGAAACAGGATCAGTTTCACGATTAAAGTAAAGATAATAATTGCCAGACCCAAAGAGCCTGCGCTTGTGTTGCTGTGCAAAAGTTCAAACAGCAAATTATACACTTTCCCCATCAGATCGGCGAATGGTCCGACAATCTTACCGGGCTGTCTTACGGAAGGCAATGCTTCCAGCAAATAGGGTAAATAGGACATTTTTTCCTCCTTCAACAAACAATACGAGATCTTCGCCCCGAAGGACAGTTATTTTTCTTTCTTCTCAGGCACGGGATCATAGCCGCCCGCATGGAAGGGGTGGCATTTCAACAGTCTCTTAATGGCCAGATATGTGCCCTTTATCGGCCCAAACCGTGTGATGGCAATATACGCGTACTGGGAGCAGGTAGGGGTGAATCTACAGTTTTTTCCCAGATGCGGCGATATTGCTGCCTGATAGAAACGAATCATCAGCAGAAAGAGCTTCTGAAAAAATAAGGAAACCAGATTTACAAGAGAGATGATTTTCTCCTTCATTGTGTCCCTTCTTCCTTCTCTTCCTTTCTGCCTGCTTCTGATTTTTCCTGACGGTCCTTTCTTTCAGACGCGCTCAGCAGAAGCTGTTGTTTTTTGAAAAGATGCCGCAGGGAACGGCACACCTCATGATAGGACGCAGCAGCGCAGGAAACACGGGCAATGACAACAAAATCATAGCCGGACTTCACTTCCTCCTCCATGCTGCGGTAGCTTTCCCGAATCAGGCGTGTCACATGAGAGCGCACCACGCTCTTGCCCACCTTTTTGCTGACGGAAATCCCCAGCCTGTTGTGGTCATGTGTTCCGTTTTTTACCATATATAATACCAAATGGCGGTTGGCGATGGATTTGCCCTTCTGATATACATGGCGAAACTGAAAATTCTTCTTTAAAGATTCTGTAAACTGCATCACGCAACCCCCCTTTACGGCCGCCGAAAAATTTCTCCATCATGAACAAAAGGCCACACGAAATACGCTGCGGCCTTAAATACACATGAAAAAAATTATGCGGATAATACTTTTCTACCTTTTCTTCTTCTTGCAGCAAGCACTTTTCTGCCGTTTGCTGTTCTCATTCTTTTTCTGAAGCCATGTTCTCTGCTTCTCTGTTTTTTCTTAGGCTGGAATGTCATTTTCATGGTTGTTGCACCTCCTTCAATTTCCGGGTTCTGCTCACCCTTTTTATGAGCACTGCCCCTATTATAGTAAAAAAAGCATGGCACGTCAAGAAAAAATTTTTCAGAAAAGCCCTGTATTCTGCGGATTTGTCCACATTTCCACAGGAATTTCATAAAAAATTTTCGACAGAAAAGGTATATTTAGATTTTTTCAAAAAAGTTTTACTATATCTTGTATACAATATCTGTTTCTGATTTTTTTGGACAAGTTTTTCATTGAACCTGTGGATAACTTTTGCTATACTAAAGACAATCACGCCCTTCTGTATATTTCCACAGGATTCACAGCAACCAGATTATGTTATCCACAGCTTGTGTATAACTTTGTTGATAACTTTTTCTTTTTTGTAAAAAAACTGTGGACTTTCCGTTCGGTAAATTATAGGATAAGCCTGAAAAAGACAGGCTTTGCAGCATTGTGAATTCTGTGCAGAAGGAAAAGAAAGGAAGCTGTGTATAACATTGAAAAAAAAGAGGGTTTTCCCCGTTTTTCACAGGGATATCCCCTCTATCTGTGGATAAGCAGCAGGAAAAAAATAAAAAGAGGAGGTCATTGCATGGAACTGGAACAGATTTGGGAAGAAGCACTCAAAATGATTGAAGAAGAAACCTCTCCTGTCAGCTTCGCAACCTGGATTCAGCCGATTGTCCCCTGTGGCATTATCGGGAATAAAATTATTTTGCAGGTAAAGGAATCCTTTCTCAAGGAGATCATTGAAAAACGGCACCTGCCGCTGATTCGCACTGCGATTAAAATGGTAACAAAAAATGAATATGACATCATGATTACGACGGAGGAGGAACAGAAGGCAGGCAATCTCCATAACCTCGCGGCGGAAAAGCCCGCAGAAAATGAGCTTGCAAGAAACCTGAACCCGAAATATGTATTCGATTCCTTTGTTGTCGGCAACAGCAACCGTATGGCGCATGCCGCATCCCTTGCCGTTGCGGAATCTCCGGCACAGGCGTATAATCCCCTGTTTTTATACGGCAATTCCGGGCTTGGCAAAACGCACCTAATGCACTCCATCGGGCATTTTATTCTGGATCGTAATCCACAGGCGAAGGTGCTGTATGTCACAAGCGAAACCTTCACGAATGAGCTGATTAACTCCATCCAGAACAATAAAAACGAGGAATTTCGGAATAAATACCGCAATATCGACGTGCTGATGATTGACGATATTCAGTTTATTTCCAAAAAGGAAGGGACACAGGAGGAATTTTTCCATACCTTTAATGCGCTTTATGAATCGAATAAACAAATTATTATTTCCTCCGACCGTCCGCCGAAGGAGATTAAGACACTGGAGGACAGACTGCGCAGCCGTTTTGAATGGGGTCTGATTGCGGATGTACAGCCGCCGGATTATGAGACAAGAATCGCGATTCTGAAGAAAAAAGCAGAGCGGGATAACCTGACCGTGCCGGATGATGTAATGGCGTATATTGCAAAGAATATCGCATCGAATATCCGAGAGCTGGAGGGTGCTTTAACCAGAATTGTTGCCTTTGCAACGCTGACAAATCAGGATATCTCCATTGCACTGGCGGAGAACAGCTTAAAGGATATCTTCAGTGAAAATTCCGCGACACCATTGACACCGGAGCTGATTCAGCAGGTGGTAGCAGAGTATTATAACATTCGTGTGGAGGATATTCAGGGGAGTAAAAAGCCGAAGAATATCGCATTTCCAAGACAGGTATCGATGTATCTTTGCCGGAAGCTATTGGATATTTCCCTGCCGAAGATTGGCGAGAGCTTTGGCGGCAGGGATCATACAACGGTGATTTATGCCATCTCAAAGATTGAGAAGCAGCTGGAGAGTGACGAGGGCTTACAGAAAACCGTCCATGCGTTAGAGAAGGAAATCAAGGAATCGTAAAAGCTTTCCTTAGGGACGCTGTCCCTAAGAACCCTGGCAGGGGAATCATTCCCCTGCACCCCGATTTGCAGAAACTATCGTTTCTGCGGAATAAATAAATAAGAATAAAACGCCATAGGCAAATAATTCCTCAGGGACTCCGTCCCTAAGAACCCTGCTAAGGGGGTAACCCCCTTAGAACCCTATACTTTCACAAAACTGCGTTTTGTGAAGGGAGATAAATAGGAATAAAACGCCGTAGGCAAATGGGGTTCCAAGGGAATCATTCCCTTGGTGGGGTTTGGGGCAACGCCCCATAAAAAGCGCCTTCCAAGCGTGTTTTTGAAGGGTAGGTACGGAACGTACCATAGGGAAACTTTTCACAAGTGAAAAAAGTTTCCCCGAAAAGAAATTCATCCACAATCATACTGTTAGCCGACTATGGATAACCTGTGGATAAATAAACGAAAAATCAACGCATTGTGGAAAACGTGGATAACCGAAGCTGTTGTTTTAAGTTGTCCACAGGGTTTTCCAAATATGGTTTTCCCTGTCGTTTCGGGCTAAAGCGGAGTTTTCCACAACTTCACAGCCCCTACTACTACGACTACGGATCAAATCTTTTATATCTTACTTACACATGTGAACAAAGGAGTTGTACACAACTATGAAATTAACATGCAGCAAGGATTTACTGTTACAGTATATCAATATTGTAAATAAAGCGGTCTCCAACCGCACAACATTACCCATTCTGGAATGTATTTTATTAACCGCCAACGAAAGAGGCTTTATCATGACAGGCAACGATCTGGAAATCGGCATCCGTACCGCACCAATCGAAGCAGAAATTCAGGAAGCCGGTGAGGTTGCCATTGAAGCGCGTATCTTCAACGAAATTGTCCGCCGTTTAAACGGGGAATCGCGTGACGATTGAGCCACAGATGAAGACTACGCCGTAACCATTGTCAGCGGTTCCTCTGAGTTTAAAATTATGGGGCAGAGCGGCGAGGATTTCCCGACCCTGCCGGAGGTGGAACAGGAAAGGCTGTATTCTATGGAGCAGGCAAAGCTGCGCGACATGATTCGGCAGACGATTTTCTCTATTGCGCAGGATGGCTCCAAGCCTGTACTGACCGGGGAATTGTTTGAGCTGCGGAGCAATTCCGTTCATGTGGTTTCTGTGGACGGTTATCGTATTTCCTTCCGCAAAAACAGCCTTTTGACCGGCAGCGGAGATACAGATGTTATTGTACCCGGCAAGACCTTAGCCGAGCTGAACAAAATCCTCTCTCAGGAGGATGATGATACTCTTTCCATCTATCTGACAGAAAAGCACATCCTTTTCGATTTAGGGACGGCTGTTATGGTTTCCCGCCTGATTGAGGGGGATTTCATCCGTTATGCACAGTCCTTCTCCGAGGACTATAAAACAAAGGTGGTTATCAACAAAAGCGAGCTGATTCAGGCATTGGAACGTGCCTCTCTGGTTTCCAGAGATAACCGCAAAACGCCTGTCCGTCTGATGATTCGCGCAAATGGCATGGATATCACCGCAAGAAGTGATATGGGGACCGCGCATGAAAACGTAACCGCAGAGGTCGAAGGAGACGATCTGGCAATCGCCTTTAACCCCAGATATCTGATTGAAGCACTGCGCTCCATCGAGGAGGAAACCGTAAAAATGATTTTCATGGCATCCCTCAGCCCCTGCACGATTTTGCCGGAGGAAGGGGATTCCTTTAAATATCTGATTTTGCCGCTACGGATGTAAAAGGAGGAGAACAATATGAACAAGGTGTATATTCATACAGAATTTATCAAGCTGCAGCAGGTACTGAAGCTGGCAGGGCTGATTGACCAGGGCTCCGATGTGAAATATTTTCTTTCGCAGGGAAAGGTGCTTGTAAACGGCGAGGTTGCAACGGAACGCGGTAAAAAAATCCGCCATGGGGATATTGTGGAATTGAAGGGTGTCGGCTCTGTTGAGGTGGAGCTGGAAGCCTGAAAAGCAGAAAATCTTGATTTATGTCAAGAATAAATATGCGTTAATTATGTATTTTTAGGAGTGAATCGGGATGTTTACAAAACCGAAAAACGGTTGGACGGAAATCCATCTGGAGGACTTCGAGGGACTGGGCAGTTATATACAGGACATCCCTGTTATGGTATTGGACAGGGGTGTCCAGTCTGTACAGGAGCGGACACCCTTAAAACTATGGTTTGACGAGGAGGAGTCCGCCTTTACACTGACAGCTGACGAGGAGACAAAAATTGTCACAGAGGGTAACTTCGGCGCAGAGGAATACCATATTAAATGCGCCAAGCTGGATTTAATTCGTGAAATAAAAAACGATATCGAGAAATATTTTTCCGACTGGGTGACCTTTTCGGAGGACTACGCCTATGCCGAGGAGGAAGCCGAGGCGCAGGAAATTTATCAAAAACGAGAAAAAATGCTGAAGAAAAAGCTTGCTGCACTGGAGGCGGCACTGCAAAAATATACGGAATAAATTTATATTTATAAAAAACAGGTGAAGCAATATGTATATCACGGAGATCTTCCTACAGGGATTCCGCAATCTTTCACAACTGCATATCGAGCCTTCTGAGGGAATCAATGTGATTTACGGCAGCAATGCACAGGGAAAAACGAATTTTCTGGAATCGCTGTATTTCTGCGCGATGGGGCGCTCCATGCGCGGCAAAAGCGATCAGCAGCTGATTGCCTTTGATGCACAGGAAAGCCATATCCGCCTTCTGGTGCAGACGCAGAATCGCAGGGATAAAATTGATGTGCATTTAAAGCAGAATGAAAAAAAGGGCATTGCCGTCAATGGTCTGCCCGTCAAGCGTCTGGGAGAGCTGTTCGGCACGCTTTATGCCGTTATTTTTTCTCCGGAGGATTTATCTCTGGTAAAGGATGCTCCGACGGAGCGCCGCCGCTTTCTGGATATGGAGCTTTGCCAGCTGAGCAGGGTCTATTATTACGATTTGCAGCAGTATTATCGGATTCTGAAGCAGCGGAATAATCTGCTCAAGGAAATACAAAAAAAGCCATCCTTGCAGGAAACGCTTTTTGTCTGGGACGGACAGATGGTGGAATACGGCGAGCGCATTATTGCCGCCAGAAGGCGTTTTTTGGTGCGTCTGGATGAAATTGCGGCGGAAAAGCTTGCGCGGTTGACAGGCGGCAGAGACAGCCTGCAAACGCTTTATAAACCAAACTGCGAGGATGGCTCGTTTGCCGAGCGGCTGCACCGCAATCTGGAGCGCGATATTCTTTTTGGGGCAACCCAGAGTGGCCCGCATAAGGATGACATCAGCTTTCTGGTGAACGGCAGGGAGGCGAAGGTCTACGGCTCTCAGGGGCAGCAGCGGACAACCGCCCTTGCGGCGCGTCTGGCAGAGATTGACCTGATTCGGGAGGAAACGGGAGAATTACCCGTTCTGCTTCTGGATGATGTGTTTTCGGAGCTGGATGAAAGCCGCCAGAAATACCTTCTGGAAAGCATTGACGGTCTGCAGGCGTTTGTGACCTGCACAGGGATTGAGGATTCTGTCCGAAAATATATCAGCAGGGATAATTTATTTTATGTCGAAAACGGAACTATCATACCGCAAAAGGAAAACAGGCACTGAGAAAAACATGTCTCAATGCCTGTTTTTTGTTTTTTTGATACGCATTATAACAGAAAAAGGGATGGCATAACAGGAAAAAAACAGCAGTCTGAAAATTTTTCCGGCAGAGCGGCTATAATAAAGTAGGAATTTTGAAAAAAATAGTATAAAAATACACGCAAAACATTGAAAAATCAATGAAAAAATGCTATAATTCCACTATGTTATTTTGAGGCGGAATTGATGGAAAGAGAAAGTCTATTTTTGTTCTTTCTTTTTTTCTTGCCCAAAAAATTATGCGAAAAAATGAATCGAAAGAGAGGGATTTGATGTCTTCTGAATATAATGCAAATCAAATTCAGGTTCTGGAAGGGCTGGAGGCGGTGCGAAAGCGCCCCGGTATGTATATCGGCTCCACCAGCGCAAAGGGTCTGCATCATTTGGTTTATGAAATTGTAGATAACTCCGTGGATGAAGCGCTTGCAGGGTTCTGTAACGAGATTACCGTAAAAATCCACCCCGATAATTCCATTTCCGTTATGGATAACGGGCGCGGTATTCCCGTTGATATCAATGACCAGAAGGGCATGAGCGCGCTGCAGATGGTATTTACGATTTTGCATGCAGGCGGTAAATTCGGCGGCGGCGGATATAAGGTTTCCGGCGGTCTGCACGGCGTTGGTGCGTCTGTTGTAAATGCGTTGTCCGAATGGCTTGTGGTGCAGGTGCATCGGGATGGGAAAATTCATGAGCAGAAATATACCCGTGGGGATGTTGCAGAGCCGCTGACCGTTGTGGGCGAAACCGAGATTACAGGGACGTATGTGCATTTTCTGCCGGATGATACGATTTTTGAGGAAACCGTTTTTGATTATGATGTGCTGAAGCAGCGGTTCCGCGAAACGGCTTTTCTGACAAAGGGGCTGAAAATCAACCTTGCCGATTTGCGCGAGGGCATGGAGCAGGAACATTCCTTCCACTATGAGGGCGGCATCAAGGAATTCGTACATTTTCTGAATCATAGCCGTCAGCCGTTGTATGATACGATTTTCTATGCTTCCGGCAAGAAGGATGGCGTTCTGGTTGAGGTTGCATTCCAGCATAATGACGGCTATACGGAAAGCATTTTCACCTTCGTGAATAATATCAATACCCCTGATGGCGGCACGCATCTGGTGGGCTTTAAATCGGGGCTGACAAAGACACTGAACGATTATGGCAAGAAGGCAGGCATCATAAAGGATGCAGATAAAAAGCTTTCTGGCGAGGATGTCAGAGAGGGCATCACCGCCGTTGTCAGCATTAAGGTAGAGGACCCGCAGTTTGAAGGGCAGACGAAGGCAAAGCTTGGCACAAGCGAAGCGAAGGGCGCGGTGGAAAGCGTTCTGAGCGAATATCTGACCTATTTTCTGGAGGAAAACCCGAACATCGGCAAAACCATCATCGAAAAGGGCATGATGGCCTCCAGAGCCAGAGACGCTGCCAGAAAGGCAAGAGAGCTGGTGCGCCGCAAAACGGGTCTGGAAAATACGCGTATGCCCGGTAAGCTGACAGACTGCACGAGCCGCGACCCCTATGAATGTGAAATTTATATCGTCGAAGGGAACTCCGCAGGCGGCTCTGCCATTAAGGCGAGAGATCCCAGAACACAGGCGGTTCTGCCCCTGCGCGGCAAGATTCTGAACGTGGAAAAGGCAAGACTGGACAGAATTCTCAATTCCGAGGAAATCCGCAATATGATTACTGCCTTTGGTACGGGGATTTCCGATGATTTTGATATGTCTAAGCTGCGGTATCATAAAATCGTTATCATGACCGATGCCGACGTAGACGGCGCACACATCAGAACCCTGCTGCTGACATTCTTCTATCGCTATATGCCGCAGCTCATCGAGGGCGGTAAGGTATATGTGGCACAGCCGCCGCTGTATCGCGTGGAGAAGAATAAACAGCATTATTATGTGTATGACGATATGCAGCTTGAGGCGCTGTATCAGGAAATCGGCAGAACAGGCATTAAGGACGTACAGCGGTATAAGGGTCTGGGGGAAATGGACTTCGACCAGCTGAGAGATACGACAATGGCGGTGGAGCATAGAATTCTGAAATTGGTGACGATTGATGATGCAGTGCTTGCGGATCAGGTTTTCAGTATGCTGATGGGGGATGAGGTAGAACCCAGAAAGATTTTCATTGAGGAAAATGCGCAGTATGCTGAGATGGATTTTTAACGGGTGACGTAAGGGGAAACTTTCTTTTCTTGGTGAAAGTTTCCCCTGCGATACAAAATGTATCGCACCCCTTCAAAGAACCGCCTGTGGGCAAGTTTTTTATGGGGCGTTGCCCCAAACCCCACCAAGGGGGTTACCCCCTTGGAACCCGATTTGCCTGCGGCGTGATAAATCAGAATTAAATCTTATATTTCTGAAAGAAATGTAAGATTTGTATAAAGTTTAGGTCAAGCCTTTTCAAAGGCTTGCGGAGGGTGAGGCAGAGCCTCACGGTCTTAAGAGGTGAACGTATGAGTGACGAAAATAAAGAGATAGACAAGGTCATAACCATAGACATCAATAAAGAGATGCAGAAATGCTACATCGACTATGCGATGAGCGTTATTGTTGCCCGTGCATTACCCGATGTGCGTGACGGCTTAAAGCCTGTACAGCGGCGTATCCTGTACTCTATGAATGAAATGAATTTGGACCCGAACAAGGGCTATCGTAAATCCGCGCGTATTGTCGGGGATACCATGGGTAAATATCACCCTCATGGTGACAGCTCCATTTATCAGGCAATGGTGCGTATGGCACAGAATTTCTCCATGCGTTATATGCTGGTAGACGGACACGGGAACTTCGGCTCTATTGACGGCTATGGCGCAGCTGCCAGCCGTTATACCGAGGCGCGCATGTCCAAGATTACGGCGGAAATGCTGGCGGATATCGAGAAGGATACCGTTGATTTTGTGCCGAACTATGACGAAAACGAGAAAGAACCCACAGTCCTGCCTGCGCGTATTCCAAACCTGTTGGTAAACGGCTCAAGCGGTATCGCGGTTGGTATGGCGACGAATATTCCGCCGCATAACCTCGGCGAAGTCATTGACGGCGTAGTCTGCATGATTGAGAATAAAATCGAGGGCAGAGAAACCGATGTGGAAGAATTGATGCAATACATCAAAGGGCCCGATTTCCCCACAGGCGCAAATATCCTTGGGAAAAGCGGGATTCGTGCGGCGTACCGCACCGGGCGCGGCAAGATTATTGTGCGCTCCACAGCGGAGATTGAAACGCATAACGGCAGAGAACGTATTGTCATCACTGAAATTCCGTATATGGTCAATAAGCTGCGTCTGCTGGAAAAAATCGGCGAGCTGGCGAAGGAAAAGCGTGTGGAGGGCATCAGCGATCTGAACGATGCCTCTGCCGGCGATGATATCAAGATTATCATTGATATCAAGAAGGACTATAACGCAAATGTCATTCTGAACCAGCTGTATAAATATACATCCTTGCAGGAATCCTTCGGTGCAAATATGCTTGCACTGGTGGATGGCAAGCCTGTTGTTTTGAATTTGCAGCAGATGCTTGCGGAATATCTGAAGCATCAGGAAAATGTTGTTACCAGAAGAACACGCTTTGATCTGGATAAGGCGGAAAAAAGAGCGCATATTCTGGAGGGTCTGCGGATTGCGATTGACAACATTGATGAGGTGATTCGCATCATCCGCACAAGTTATGATAATGCAAAGGAACGACTGATGGAACGCTTCAGCCTGTCTGATTTGCAGGCACAGGCGATTCTGGAAATGCAGCTGCGCCGTTTGCAGGGTCTGGAAAAGGAAAAAATCGATGCGGAATATGCAGAGCTGCAAAAGAAGATTGCATATTACAAGACCATTCTGGCGGATGAAAAGCTGCTGCTTGGTGTAATCAAGGATGAAATTACGGCGATTAAGGAGAAATATGCCGATGAACGCCGTACAAAGCTGATGCAGAATCCCGGCGAAATTGATGTTGAGGATTTGATTGAGGAGGAAACCTGCGTATTTACGCTGTCGAATCTGAATTATGTAAAGCGTACCCCTTTGGATACCTATAAGAGCCAGAACCGCGGCGGCAGAGGGATTATCGGGATGCAGACAAGGGAGGAGGATTTTGTAAAAGACCTGTTCCTTGCATCCACACATGATACCCTGCTGTTCTTTACCAGCCGCGGTAAGGTGTATCGCATGAAGGGCTATGAAATTCCCGAAGCCGGCAGAACGGCAAGAGGGGTTGCCATCGTGAACCTTCTGGAGATTGATGCGGATGAAAAAATCATGGCGGTGATTCCTGCAAATGAATTCCGCGAGGATCAGTATCTTGTGATGGTGACAAAGCAAGGCTTAATCAAGAAAACAGATATGACCAGCTTTGCAAATATCCGCAAGAGCGGTCTGATTGCGCTGAATCTGCGCGAGGAGGATGACCTGATTTCCGTAATGACAACAGACGGCAGGGATGAAATTTTCGTGGCAACACGCAGCGGTATGGGCATTAAGTTTTCCGAGGAGGATGTGCGTCCCATGGGCAGAACCGCAACAGGGGTAAAGGCGATTACACTGAAGGAGGACGATTATGTTGTTTCCGCAGTGAAGATTGACCCCGAAGGGCAGCTTCTGAATGTAACCGAAAACGGCTACGGCAAGCGCACCACAACGGATAAATTTAATTTGCAGCACCGCGGCGGCAAGGGCTTGAAGGTTCATCAGCTGACGGAAAAAACAGGACAGCTGACCGGCGTGCTGATGGTCGGCGAAAATGATGAGCTGATGCTGATTACCTCCGAAGGGGTTATCATCCGCCTGCGCGGCAGAGAAATTTCCAGCTACAACAGGGATTCGCAGGGCGTGAAGCTGATGAATCTGGATGACGGCGTGAGCGTGGTCGGCATTGCGAAGATTTCTGAGGAGGATATTGAGGAGGAAGCCGAAGAAACAGCCGCAGAAGCAGAGAAAACAGAAGTAGAATAAGCAAAAAAACAAAGGGATATCGGTGAAGTATGCCGATATCCTTTTTTACGAACAGAAGAAACGGCAGAAAAAGGAGGAAAGCCCATGCGGCGGCGGATTTATGAAATGATTGAAAAGGGAGAGCAGGAGGACAAAATCAGCCTGTATTATGACCGATTTATGATTTTCTGCATTATTGCAAGCGTACTGCCTCTTTGTGTGAAAAACAGCACAAATCCCGTATTTTATCGGATTGACCGCATAACGGTGTTTATTTTCATCATAGATTATCTGCTCAGATGGGGCACAGCGGATTTTAAGCTGAAGGGGGAAAAGCCCTTTTTGCGTTATCCGTTTACGTTTTTTGCTGTGGTTGATCTGATTGCGATTCTTTCCTCTCTGACACCGCTGTATTCGACGCTGAAGGCGGTGCGTATCCTGCGTCTGCCGAAGTGCATGAAGCCCTTAAAGATTCTGCGCTATTCTAAGGGATTTCATCTGATGATGCAGGTGATTCATAAGGAAAAGGATAACCTTTTCACGATAGGGCTTCTGGCAGTTGGGTATATCCTTCTGTCGGCGTTGATATTGTTTCAGGTTGAGCCGGATACCTTCGCAAGCTTTCTGGATGCGGTCTATTGGGCGACCATCACGCTGACAACGGTCGGCTATGGGGATATTTGCCCTGCGACGAGCATCGGCAAAATCATTGCCATTGTGACCTCTTTTGTGGGAATTGCGGTGTTCGCTCTGCCGACAGGCATTATTACGGCAGGCTATCTGGCGGAGCTGAAACCAAAGCATAAACGATAACGGGAATCCGAAGGGATGTGAATAAAAAATGGAACAGACAGCATTGACCTACCTTTGCCCCGACTGCATGGCGTATCTGCGCTATGATGGGAAGGAGCAGAAATGGGTCTGCGATTACTGCGGCGGCAAATTTACCAGAGAGGAGCTGGAGCAGAGAGGGGCCGAGACGAAGCAGGATGATTATGAAGTCAAGCCCAGAGCCGAGGCTGCGGAAAATACGGCGGAGATTTCCTATCATTATGAGGAAAATATTACTGAGACGGACGAAGATCTGAGCCATCTGCGCGCGTATCACTGCCCCTCCTGCGGCGGCGAGATTGTGACGGATGATGTAACGGCGGCAACCTTCTGCGTTTTCTGCGGCAACCCGACGATTCTGCCGACACAGCTGGAGGGGGAATACCGCCCCTCTGCGATTCTGCCGTTTGAGACGGATAAGGAGGACGCAAGAAAGGCGTTTTTGCAGCTTTGCAAGGGAAAAAGGCTGCTTCCGAAGGGCTATACCTCTGAGCAGCGGTTGGAAAAGATTACGGGCGTATATGTGCCGTTCTGGCTCTTTGACTGCAAAGCGGATTTTGATTACCATGCGACGGGCGAAAATGTCATCACATGGTCGGATACGCGTTTTATTTATACGAAAACGGATTTGTATCACATTCATCGCGCGGGAACGATGGAATTTGAAAATATTCCTCTGGATGCTTCGGAAAAAATGCAGGATGACCTGATGGATGCGTTGGAACCGTTTCATCTGGAAAAGAAAAAACAATTTGACATGAGCTATCTGAGCGGCTTTCTGGCGGAAAAATATACATACGAGCCGAAGGATTTGTATGACCGCATGACAAAACGCATTACCCCCGGCGTGGAGCATAAGGCGGCGGAGGGCGGCAAAAGCTATCAGCGTGTTTACGGCGTGAAATGTCATACGGATTTTTCCTCTAAGCAGCAAAGCTATATGCTCCTGCCCGTTTGGATGCTGATGAGCAAATATGATGGGAAGGAATATCTCTTTGCGATGAACGGACAGACAGGGAAAATCGTCGGGGAGCTGCCTGTCAGCAACAGCCGGAGCGCGAAATGGTTTGTGATTATTTTCTGCATTTCCTTTGTGATTGTTATGATTGTGCTTGCTCTGCTGGCGATGGGAGGTGTGCTGTGATGAAGAAAAAAGGATTTGTGCTTTTGATGATGGTGTTTCTCCTGCTTTCCGTTCTGCCTGCTTCTGCGGCGGAGCAGAGGGTATTTGACAATGCTGACCTGCTGACGGCGGAGGAGGAGCAGAATTTGCAGCAGTTCTGTGAGGATGCGAAGGAGGAATATGATATTGATTTTGCATACCTCACCACGAAGGATACCGAAGGCTTATCAACAAGGGAATACGGCGCACAATTTTATATAGAACAGAATCTGGGCGTTGGGGAGGATTACAGCGGCGCAATTTTCGTTCTGGATATGGGCGAGCGAGAAGGGCAGCTTGTGACCTGCGGCGAAGCAATGGAAATGATTACGGATGCGGATGCAGATGCCATCTGGGACGAAATCAGCGGCTATTTTTCCAATGGAGATTATTATGGCGGCATGGAGCAGCTTTGGTGGGACGTGGATTCCCTTTGTGCGGATTATCAGACCTACGGCGCAGAAGGCAGACCAAAATCGGATGCGTTTTTCTCGGAAAGTCCTGTTTCGAGTGGTGGCGGCATTGCGATGATTATTCTGCTTGCGGCAGCTTTTTCTGCAGTGATTGCCGGCGTTTCGGTTATGAGCATGCGTAAGGCTTGTAAAAATGTGCATCCCTTTACGGACGGCAGAGCGTATCTGAAGGAAAACGGCTGTTACCTGCGGACGAATCAGGATACCTTTGCAAATACGCATACGACTATGGTGCCGATTCCGCGGGAGGATGACAACAATCACCACCATACAGGCGGCTTCAGCGGCGGCGGCTCCTTTTCCGGCGGCGGCAGAAGCTTCGGCGGGGGCGGCGGAAAGTTTTAAACCCAAACGATTTGACATTATGTATACGAAATGCTACAATGTCTTTTAAGTGATAAAATTGAGAATTGAGGTGTTGGGTATGTTTTTATTTCCCGTTGATGGTATATTAGAGGTTGTTTTGTCCTATGGGCAGATGATTTCTCTGTTTCTGGTCTTTGTGATTTTTGAGGGCATGATTGCCGCAAAATCCGAAACGGCAAAGCCGGGGCTGGTGTTTATTTTTCTGGTATTCCTGCTGGCGGTCTTTGTCGGCGTTATGTTCCACGATATCAGCTTCTTCGTCTTTATGCTGATTCCTGTTGCGATGTGCCTGATTGCGTTTTTCATTGCCAGAAAGACAAGAGAAAAAAATATTGCGAAGGGCATAAAATATAACAAGGACGGACTGATTGAGGAAGAACTTAAAAAAATGGAAAAGAATTGAAATTTTTGTATAATAAGCCTTGGCTAATGAATACCAAGGCTTTTTTTATTGCAGAAAGGGAAGGAAGTCCTCTTTTTATCAGACAACAGGAAAAAATACAAATAGAAGGCTTTGTTTTTCGTGTAAACACAGTGCTTTGCAAAGACAGGGATATTAGGAATTTTTTTGAAAACATAAGAGATATTTATAAAAAAATATGAAAAATTTCTTGTCATGCAAGTATATTTATGATACCATGAGGTATGTATAAAAATACAAAACACAAATGAGAAAGGGGAGGCGCATCCTGAATGGAAGAAAGAGACTATTTAGCAGAAAATGCCGCATATCTGAAAAAAGATTTGGGAAAAAATAATATCTCCCAGAATTTATTTCAGCGTTTTAAGGAGCTGATTACAAACGGACAGCTGCCGGCAGGCTATATGATGCCGAATGAAAATGTGGTGAGCGAGCAGCTTGGCATCGGCAGAAGTACGCTGCGCGAGGCATATACGGCACTGGCGGTGTTTGGCTTTATTCGCCGTTCGAAGGCAGGCACGTTTGTAAATGAAATTGATAATATCGTAAATATTGCGCCTTTCAGCATTACGGTTGAAAATTCTGACCTGAATGACCTGCTGGAATTTCGCTATATGCTAGAGGGAGAAACGGCGAGCTATGCCGCGAAGCGCGCAACGAAGGATGACATTGCCCAGCTGGAGTATTATTATGAAAAAATGAAGGAATTTCGCCATGACGTGAATCAGTTCGTGGATTATGACTCTATGTTTCACATGCAGGTGGCGGTGGCAACGCATAATAAGCTCTTGATGAGCACGATGCTTGCATCGAAGGATTCCTTTGAAAACGGGATTCGTCTGGCAATGCGTGAATCGCTGACGCAGAACCCCAGAGTCATTGATGTGACGATTGAGCTGCATGGAAAGATTATCGAAGCGATTAAGGGCGGAGATTATCAGACGGCGTATACTGCCATGCGGGAGCATATTTCTTATGTGAACCTGACGGTGAAGTATGGTTGATGGAAAAAGACCCGAAAAGGGTCTTTTTTTGTGGAATAGCGGCTGGTTGGGCGCGGTCGCGTCAAGGAAGTTTCTTTGACAACATTAGAAGTTCGCCCGTTTGGAACTTTTTCGGCGAAACAGAGGCGTTCTCCCTTACTTTTTATGCTAAAAAGTAACAAAAACTTGGAACCCGTTTCGCAATGGGTTCCAAACCTCCGCAACCGAGGAAAGGGCAACACGGTTTCCCTTTCCAAACCCTTCCCTTCAAGCCCCTTCGGGCAGTATAAAGTGCCTTTCCGGCATGGCTTGCTGTCATATCCTTCCGGTAGGCTGTTTTGAATTTTTCTGAAAGCTTTCATTCTGTTGCACAAAAGTTTGCAGGCACACCTGCGCCGCTTTTCGCCCTAAAACCCTTGTTTTTCCCCTTTTTTCATGCTATAGTAAATAGAAGTATGTCCCTTTTTTACAGGGTTTTTGGAGGTATCAATTTATGGATTTTAAAATAGAAATTGCAAAACTTTTGGCGGCGGCAGCGGAAATTTCCGTTGAGGATGCGGCGGCGGCAGTGGAAATTCCTGCCAAAAAGGAAATGGGCGATTTTGCGTATCCCTGTTTTCGTTTGGCGAAGGTATTCCGCAAGGCACCCCCGATGATTGCTGCGGAGTTAATCGAAAAAATCGAAAAGCCTGCGTTTATCGCAAGGATGCAGGTGGTCGGTGCATATATCAACTTTTTTGTGGACAAGAGTGTATACGCGGAGCAGGTGCTTTCTGCCGTTCTGGAGCAGAAGGAAAGCTATGGCAAGAGCGATATGGGTGCAGGCAAAACCGTTGTGATCGACTATTCCTCTCCCAATATTGCAAAGCCCTTCCATGTTGGGCATCTGCGTTCTACCGTAATCGGCAACGCGATTTATAAAATTCACGAGGAGCTGGGCTACCATTGCGAGGGCATCAACCATCTGGGGGACTGGGGGACACAGTTCGGCAAGCTGATTGTTGCGTATAAAAAATGGGGCAGCAAGGAAGCAGTAGAGAAGGACGGGATTCAGGAGCTGATGCGGATTTATGTAAAGTTCCATGATGAAGCAGAAAAGCATCCCGAGCTGAAAATGGACGATGAAGCGCGCCTGTGGTTTGTAAAAATGCAGGAGGGCGATGAAGAAGCATTGACGCTGTGGAAATGGTTCTATGATATTTCTATCAAGGAATTCGAGCGTGTATATGAAATGCTTGGTGTGAAATTTGATGCGTACACAGGAGAGTCCTTCTATAATGACAAGATGGATGCGGTTGTGCAGGAATTAAAGGACAAAAACCTGCTCAAGGAATCCGAAGGCGCGATGATTGTGGATTTAGAGGATAAAAATATGCCTCCCTGCCTGATTATCCGTAAGGATGGCGGCACGCTTTATGCAACCAGAGATATTACTGCGGCGCTTTACCGCAAGAAAACCTACAATTTTGACAAGTGCATTTATCTGACTGCGCTTGACCAAAACCTGCATTTCGCACAGTGGTTTGAGGTCATTCATAAAATGGGCTATGATTGGTACAAGGATTTGATTCATGTGCCTTTCGGTCTGGTTTCTCTGGATAGTGGGAAGCTTTCTACCCGTCATGGGCATGTTGTGCTGATGGAGGATTTGTTAAATCAGGCGTGCGCGGAAACAAAGCGTATTATTGAGGAAAAGAATCCCAATCTGGAAAATAAAGAGGAAATCGCGAAGCAAGTCGGCATTGGCGCGGTCATTTTCAATGACCTGTATAACACAAGAATCAAGGATGTTGTGTTCAGCTGGGAAAGGATGTTAAATTTCGATGGTGAAACAGGCCCCTATGTGCAGTATACGCATGCGCGTGCCTGCTCCATTCTGAAGCGTGCAGGTGAAACGGATTTCAGTGATATCCATTTTGAGGCACTTTCTGACGAGGCATCTTTGGATGTCTGCAAGCTGCTGGAGGCATTCCCTGATAAAATTAAGGATGCGGCGGCAAAGCTGGAGCCCTCTGTTGTTACCAGACATTTGGTTGCGATTGCACAGGCGTTCAATAAATTTTATCACGATAACCCGATTCTCAGCAGTGAACCTGAGGTAAGACAGGCGCGTCTGGCGGTTGTTTTCTCTGTAAAAACAGTGCTGAAAAAGGGTCTGGCACTCTTAGGTATCGAAGCACCCGAACAAATGTGATGTGCTATAAAAGCGTTTTCAATCTTCTGAAACAAAAACTGCTTGCAGGATTTTGTTTTCAGAGATTATAAAACCTAACCAAGGGGCTTTTAATCATCTTAAAATAGAAATTCTCTTTATAAAGGAAGGTATTTGTATGAAAAAGTTGAAATTATTTTATAATCCCTTTTCGGGGAATAAAAGCTTTAAATTTGACTTAGATGTTTGTATTGGTATCTTTCAGGAGGGCGGCTATGAGGTGCATCCCTTCCGCACGCTCCATCCCGGAGACATTGACACGCATATTGCCACAATGGACCCGAATTATGATATTATTGTTGCCTCCGGTGGTGACGGTACAGTGAATATTGTGCTGAATGCTATGATGCGCCGTGGTCTGCATATTCCTTTGGGTATCATTCCTTCCGGCACGGCAAATGATTTTGCGACCTACCTTGGCTTCAAAAGCGGCGAGGTGGAGGATGTTTGCAGAACGATTGTTTCTACAAAGCCGGTGGATATTGATTTGGGTTTGGTGAATGATTCCATTTTCTTTATCAATGTCTGCGCAGGCGGCTTTTTCACAAATGTTTCACAGATTGTGGATAAGGATGTGAAAAACGCACTTGGCAGCCTTTCCTATTATTTAAAGGGCGTGGAGCAGCTGCCGCAGTTCAGAAAGGTGCCGTTTCGCATTACGACAAGCGAAGATGTCATAAAGGAGGATTTGTATTTCTATATGATTATGAATTCAGCAGGGACGGGTGGTTTTACGAACCTTTCCCCCGAAGCATCCATTACGGATGGGAAGTTTGAATTTATTGCTATCAAAGGAAAGCCTCTGATTGAAATGACACCTGTTTTGATGAAAATGCTGACTGGGGAACATATTCATGATAAGAATGTGTTGTATCTCAGAGATCATTATTTTAAGATTGAGTGCTTAGATCCCGATTTCAAAATTATGGAATCTACGGTTGATGGGGAGCTGGGGCCGGATATGCCGTTTGAAATTAAGGTGATTCCGAAGGCAATCCCTGTTTTTGGGAAATTTGAAAAGGAACCGAAGGAGAATATTATCATGTCTCTTTTGAAAAGCCCTGCAAAGCCTGCAAAACTATAATTGTTTCACGTGAAACATAGCGCACGACAAACAAAAGCCATTTTATTTCACAAAATAGAGTGGCTTTTTCTATTTTTACATAAATTTCTGATGTTTCACGTGAAACATCGTGTTTTTGCATTGCTTTTTCATATTGATTATACTATTATATAAAAAGAAGAAAAAACGAGAAGGAAAAACGAGAAGGAAAGGCGGGAATTTATGAGCAAAGTTAGAGTCATTGCAGTGACGAACCAGAAGGGCGGCGTGGGAAAGACCACCACAGCCATCAATCTTTCCGCCTGCCTTGCCGCAGAGGGAAAGCGTGTGCTTGCCGTTGATGCAGATCAACAGGGAAATACCACCAGCGGACTTGGTCTGGATAAAAATGATGTCCCTCTGACGATTTATGATGTGTTTTTGGGCGAAGCCACGATTACAGAGGTGAAGCAGCCGACCTGTATGGATGGCTTGGAGGTGATTCCTGCAAATATCAATTTGACAGGAGCAGAGATTGAGCTGATTGGCAACGACCGCAGGGAATATATTTTGCAGGAGGCGTTGGCAGAGGTAAAGGACGCATACGATTTTATTATCATCGACTGTCCGCCTTCCTTAAATATGATTACCGTGAATGCACTTGTGGCGGCAAATACGGTTTTAGTTCCCATTCAGTGCGAATATTTTGCGTTGGAAGGTCTGGAGCAGCTGCTGCATACGGTGAATCTGGTGAAAAAACGTTTGAATCCAGAACTGGAAATTGAGGGAATTGTTTTCACCATGTATGACGCAAGAACAAACCTCTCCTTGCAGGTTGTGGAGGAGGTCAAGCGTTCTTTGGGGCAGAGTGTTTATCGCACAATTATCCCCAGAAATGTGCGCCTTGGGGAATCTCCGAGCCATGGTCTGCCTATCAATCTCTATGACCCGAAATCCAAGGGCGCAGAGGCTTACGCATTGCTGGCAGAGGAAGTCATGGAAAAGGAGTGGAATTGATATGGCAGAAAAGAAAAGAGGTCTTGGTGCAAAAGGTCTTGGAATCAACGCCCTCATCAATACAGAAGTACAGGATCTGAAAACAGCAAAATCGAATGAAGCGGTGACGGAGCTGGATTTGGATTTAATCGAACCCAACCGCAAGCAGCCGAGAAAATATTTTGATGAAATCGCTTTGGAGGAGCTGGCGGCATCCCTGAAGGCCTATGGCATGATTCAGCCCATTGTTGTGAAGAAAAATGGGGAATACTATGAAATCATTGCAGGGGAACGCCGTTGGCGTGCCGCAAAAATCGCCGGAATGGAAAAGGTGCCTGTTGTGCTGAAGGCATGGGAAGGCAGTGAAGCCTTTGAAGCCGCACTGGTGGAAAATCTCCAACGTGAGGACTTAAATCCCATTGAAGAAGCCGAAAGCTATCAGCGTTTGCAGGAGGAATTTCAGCTCAGTCAGGAAAAAATTGCAGAAAAGGTCGGGAAAAGCCGTTCCGCGATTACAAATTCCCTGCGCTTGTTGCAGTTGGATGCCCGTGTGCGTAATTTTGTGACGGAAAATAAGCTGACAGGCGGACATGCCCGTTCGCTTCTGCCTGTATCCGATGGGGACGCACAGTTTGAATTGGCAGAGCATATCATCGAGGAAGGGCTGAGTGTGCGCGCAGTTGAGGCTCTGGTCAAGGCATATCTGGCGAAGGAAGATGCACCCGCGCCTGCGGAAAAAGCCGAAAAAGCGGATGAAACCGCCTATCGTGCGATAGAGGAGGATTTGAAATCTCTGTTTGCCACAAAGGTAAATCTGAAGCCTATCGGTAAGCGGAAAAAGGGTAAAATAGAAATAGAATATTATTCTGAGGAAGATTTGGAACGCCTTTTGGTGCTCCTGAAACGATAAGGAATGTGAAATATGATGGAATTGACGCAGCAAACGATATTGATTCTTTTTGCCGCTCTGGCGGCAGCAATATTCATATTATTTATACTCTGCATTGTTCTGTTTGTGAAGCTGAACGGGCAGAAGAAACGATATGATTATTTTATGGGCTCTAATCGCAGACCAACCCATAACCTGGAAATGAAAATTGAAGAATATTTTGAAACCTCAAAGAAAATTGAATCGCAATATTCTAAGCTGTTGGATATGGTGACGGATATGGATAAAACCGATAAATCCAAAATCCAAAAGGTTGGGCTGATTCGCTATAACCCCTTTGATGAAATGGGCGGCAATCTTTGTTTTGCTTTGGCACTTTTGGATGGGAATGACAACGGCGTGGTGCTGAACGGTATTCATAGCCGTACAGGCTCTTTTACCTATGCGAAGCCGATTGAAATGGGTGTCAGCACCTACATGCTTTCCGAGGAGGAATTAAAAGCGGTTGAGGTGGCAAAAAATAATACCTATCAGCCGGAGCATGAAAAGGTGGTTAAGGTGCGCTTTAAGCCGACCTTCCGCAAAAAGGATAAGGACAGAGCCATGGATGAGCAGATTACACTGGATCAGGTGGAAATGGTCGAAGTGGATGAAACGAAGGAAAAACAGGCGAAATCCTCTATCGGTGATGTAACAGAGGCGGAAAAAGAGCTGATTTTGAAGGAGGAAACGCTTGCAGGCAAGATTGCGGCTGCGGAATCCATTCTGAAAAAGAGAGAGGAAGCAAGAGCGGCTGCGGAGAAGGCGCATTTGCCTGAGGAGGAAAATCTGGGGGATGCCATGGAAAGTGCCGTGGAACGCGCGATTGCGGAAGCAAAAATCAGCGAACCGATTTTTCAGGAACCCGTTTTCGTGGAAAAACAGGAAGAAACAGACGAAGAAGAATAAAAATAAAAGCAAAAACAGACGAAAGGGAGGAGATTTTCCTCCTTTTTCCTTATCAGATACAGGAAAATTTCTGTGGATAAGTTGAAATCTTATCCACATTTTGTGGATAACTTGTGAAAAAGAAAAGTTGTCCAGAGGGTTTTCCACAATATCAACAGGTTATCCACAGGCTGTGGGTAATGTATTATGTAAACAAAGGAGGAGAAAATGGGCTATAAAATGGTATTTTCCGATATGGATGGCACATTATTATGGAAAGGTGTACGGGTTTCTGTGGAAAACTCTGCTGCAATCCGAAAGGCTGTGGATAAAGGCGTGGAGTTTGTCATCTGCACAGGCAGAGGTGTTTTTGGCGTGGAAAAGCATTTGCAGGAATTGCATCTTCTGGGCAAAAAGGGCTATGTCATCTGCCAGAATGGTGCGGCGGTGTATGATTTAAGGGATATGCATCTGGTGCTGAAAAGCAGCTTTTCACCGTCTGTGGTGCAACCAATCGCAGAGCGGGCGAGAGCACTTGGCTTGGAGCTGTTTTACTATGATGATCGCAATTTTATGATTGAAAAATTGACAGACGAGGTGAAATCCTATTGCTGGATGATGCAAGCAAATCCGCGCATTTTGCAGGAGCCGACCGATTATGCGGGCGAGTTTACAAAATGCTTAATCAGCGGAGAGCGGAAAAATCTTTCGGCGCTGAAGCGCTATGTGGAGAAAACGGCAGGGGATATCTTTGATTTGTTTTATTCCTCGGAAACCTATCTGGAGCTGGTGAAAAAAGGCGTAAGCAAGGGCAATGCACTGGCTGCGACTGCGCAGGAGGCAAATGTGCCGCTTGCCGAAACGATTGCCATTGGTGACAGTGATAATGATCTTTCTATGATATTGCAGGCAGGGCTTGGCGTTGCAATGAAAAACGGCGAGGCGCATGTGAAGGCTGCCGCGGATTACATAACGGAGCGAAGCTGTGAGGAAAACGGCGTGGCAGAGGTCATTGAGAAATTTATTCTGAAATAAAAAGGGTGCGGGAATTTTCATGATGGAAAAGTATAAAAAAAGGACAATCATGCTTGATTGTCCTTTTTGACTAGGGAAAAGAATGGTGCCAGGGGAGACACCATTCTATGGGGTTGTGCGCACAAACCCCGGGGCATATTGTGGTACAGGAAAAGGGGTTTTCTTGTACTCACATAGTATACCACAATGGACGCTATTTTGCACATAGAAAAAAATATAATTTTTTTAACATTTTCTATATATTTTAGCAAAAAGATAGGATTTATGGAAAAAATTGTACAAAAAAAAGAAAAAAATTTAGGCTTGCAATTTTAAAATAATATGATATAATATACACCAAAAAGTCAAACAAGACAAAATAGCGCAGGCGAAAGCCGAAAGGAAAGCTAAGTTCTTGTAAAACTCCCACAGAGAGCCGGTGGTTGGTGCGAATCGGCGGAGAAAAGAGAATGTTCCACTT
Source organism: Anaerotignum faecicola (assembly GCF_003865035.1). NCBI lineage: Bacteria > Bacillati > Bacillota > Clostridia > Lachnospirales > Anaerotignaceae > Anaerotignum > Anaerotignum faecicola. The sequence continues at coordinate 1,044,956 of NZ_BHVZ01000001.1, read as the reverse complement.
TCCAAGCTGCCGATGAAAGTCGGAAGGGTAAGCCCTTTATAGCTGTTCAAGAGGTTCGGAGGATGCTCCGAGCAATCTGGGTGGCAACGCGGGAAATATACTCTCGTCCCTGTTTTATTACCGGGATCGGGAGTTTTTTTGTTATGAAAGCATAAGCGATTGCAACAGAAAAGCATATCTGTAAGCGGTGATGAAAAAATAGCTGCTTGCAGATATTTTTTATTGCTGTTTATAGAGAAGAATTGCTTACAATTCTTTTTTCTGATTGAAAAACCTTTCATAAGATATACGAAAAACTTCCATCCGAAAAAATACTATTTTTAGGAGGTCATGAAATGTTAGACATTAAATTTGTAAGAGAAAACCCTGATATCGTAAAGGAAAACATCCGCAAAAAATTTCAGGATGCAAAGCTGCCTCTGGTAGATGAGGTTCTGGTGCTGGATAAGGAAAACAGAACCATCAAGCAGGAGGTTGAAGCACTCAGAGCGCAGAGAAATAAGCTTTCCAAGCAGATTGGTGCGCTGATGGCAAAGGGCGAAAAGGAAGAAGCCGAAAAGGTAAAAGCACAGATTGGCGCAGACGCAGAACGCGTAGAAACCCTTTCCGCAAGAGAAAAAGAGGTTGAGGAACGCATCAAGGTTATCATGATGACCATTCCCAACATCATTGATCCAACCGTTCCCATTGGTAAGGATGACAGCGAAAACGTAGAGGTAGAAAGATTCGGCGAACCCGTTGTTCCCGATTTTGAGATTCCTTATCACACAGATATTATGGAAACCTTCGACGGTATCGATCTGGATAGCGCAAGAAAGGTTGCAGGCAATGGCTTCTATTACCTGATGGGCGATATTGCGCGTCTGCATTCCGCAGTTCTGGCTTACGCAAGAGATTTCATGATTGGCAGAGGCTTCAAATATTGTATTCCTCCCTTCATGATTCGTTCCAACGTTGTAACAGGTGTTATGAGCTTTGCGGAAATGGATGCAATGATGTATAAAATCGAAGGCGAAGACCTGTATCTGATTGGTACATCCGAACATTCCATGATTGGTAAATTTATCGATACGCTGAATAAAGCAGAAGACCTGCCGCAGACCCTGACAAGCTATAGCCCTTGCTTCCGTAAGGAAAAAGGCGCACACGGTATTGAAGAAAGAGGCGTTTACCGTATTCACCAGTTTGAAAAACAGGAAATGATTGTTGTATGTAATCCTGAGGAAGCTCCCATGTGGTATGATAAGCTGTGGCAGAACACCGTAGACCTGTTCCGTTCCATGGATATCCCCGTAAGAACACTGGAATGCTGCTCCGGCGATTTGGCTGACCTGAAGGTAAAATCCGTTGACGTTGAGGCTTGGTCTCCCAGACAGAAAAAATACTTTGAAGTCGGTAGCTGCTCCAACCTGGGCGATGCACAGGCAAGAAGACTGGGTATCCGCGTACAGGATGCAGAAGGCAAGAAATACTTCGCTTACACACTGAACAACACCGTTGCAGCACCTCCCCGTATGCTGATTGCTTTCCTTGAAAACAATTTGCAGGCAGATGGTACTGTAAATATCCCTGAAGTTCTGTGGCCTTATATGGGCGGCACAAAGAAGCTGATTCCCAACAAAAAGAAATAATGGAAACAAAAAAGAGGATGTTTTTTAACATCCTCTTTTTTGCTACATAGAATTTTTTCAGAAGCGGAAATCCCGATTTCCCTTTTCGATTTCAACCAGATTTTTCCGTACAATCTCCTGAATTTTTTCCTTCGGGATGGATTTGATTTCCTCTAAAATCAGCTTTTCCCCGATTTCCTTTGTTTTCGGTGCGGCGTAGTCAATCAGATATTCCTTGAGCGTCATCAGCGCATTAGGCAGGCAGCAATTCTGAATCTGTCCGCTTTTGCAAAGGCTCATGAAGCGGTCGCCCGTCCTGCCCTCACGATAGCAGGCGGTGCAGAAGCTGGGGACATAGCCCAAATCCATCAGCCATTTCACGATTTCATCCAGTGTGCGGTTATCACTGACATCAAACTGCGCGGAATTATCCTCCTCTGCCTCCTTTTCATAATAGCCGCCGACACTCGTGCTGGAGCCGCCGCTGATTTGGGATACCCCAAGGCTCAGCACACGTTCTCTGCTTTCCTGACTTTCTCTTGTGGAAACAATCATGCCTGTGTAGGGAACGGCAACACGGATACAGGCAACGATTTTTGCAAAGGTATCATCATCAATGCCGTTATCGAAGGCGGAGGGGTCAATATCGTCGGCATGGCGGATTCTGGGTACGCTGATGGTGTGCGGGCCTACGCCGAATACGCTTTCCAGATGCTCTGCGTGCATCAAAAGCCCTGCAAATTCATAGCGATACAGCTCCAAGCCGAACAAAACGCCAATCCCGACATCATCAATGCCGCCCTCCATGGCTCTGTCCATCGCTTCGGTGTGGTAGGCATAATCATGCTTAGGGCCTGTGGGGTGCAGACGTTCATAGCTTTCCTTATGATAGGTTTCTTGGAAGAGGATATAGGTGCCGATGCCTGCCTCCTTCAGTTTACGATAGTTTTCAACGGTTGTTGCCGCAATATTGACATTCACGCGGCGAATTGCGCCGTTTTTATGCTTGATGCTGTAAATCGTTTGAATGCTTTCCAGTACATATTCAATGGGGTTATTGACGGGGTCCTCGCCGGTTTCCAGTGCCAGACGCTTATGCCCCATATCCTGTAAAGCCGTTACCTCTCTGACAATTTCCTCCTGTGTCAGCTTTTTCCTGCGGATGTGCTTATTTTTCGCATGGTACGGACAGTATACACAGCCGTTGACGCAGTAATTGGAAAGATACAGCGGCGCAAACATCACAATACGGTTGCCGTAAAAATCCTGCTTAATCTGCTTTGCCAACGCGTAAATTTCTTCGTTTTTTTCGGGAATATCGCAGTCCAGAAGCACCATTGCCTCTCTGTGAGAAAGTCCCTTTCGGAGCTTTGCCTTTTCGATAATGCTGTCGATTAAGGGAATGTTGTGCTTATTTTCCTCTGCATAGGCAAGGGTTTCCAGAATTTCCTCGTGGTTGATGAATTCCTCTGCCTTTTGGGAGTGGGGGTTGTAGGGATACATTGCTTTATCTTCCTTTCTTTTTATCTTTTTTTTGCAGACAATAAAAAACGCCCCGAAAAAATATGGAGAAAGGGCGCAGAAATTCTGTAAAACGTATGTATGACCTACCCTTTCACGCAGAAGCCTTTCTTTGTGTCAGCAGCTGTTTGATTTTTATTTTGTCTCCTTGCAGAAAGCGCGTGGCTTGCTGTGCGGAGAAATTTACCACATCATACCATATCTGCGCGCGGCGGACAATGCTAAATTAGCAGGTTTTGTCAAAAAAACTGCTGAAGGCGATGGATTTTTGCAAAACATGATATTGTATTTGATAAAAAGCCTCCTTTTCTGTCTGTTTTTTGACAAGAAATACTTGAAATAGACAAATTTCTTTCATATAATTTTAATATACACGAACTGTGATATATGGACAGGGGAAACGGACAAATCGCAATCCTGTGGATCATAAGGCAGTCAGCAGTCCGCTGACTGCCTTATTATTTATAAATGGGCATAAAAAAGAGGAGAGGGTGTTATGCAGAAACAGAAAATCAGGGGCATGGTTTTGGCGGCTGTGGTCTGCTGTGTCAGCCTGTCCGGCTGCGGCGCGGCGGAAAAAACGGCACAGCAGACAGATTTGCCGAATATTATCATCGGCAGTGATAATTATCCGCCCTATAATTATGAGAATGTGGACGGCAAACCAACGGGGATAGATGTGGATTTAGCGACAGAAGCCTTTCGACGCATGGGGTATCAGGCGGTGTTTACCTATATCGACTGGGAGAAAAAGAAGGAGCTGGTTGACAGCGGAAAAATCGACTGCATCTGGGGCAGCTTTTCCATCGATGGGCGCGAGGAGGAATACCGTTGGAGTGCGCCCTATATGATGAGCCGTCAGGTGGTGGCAGTCAATCGGGACAGCGAAATAAAAACACTGGCGGATTTGGAGGGCAAGCGCATTGCGGTGCAGTCCACCACAAAGCCGGAGGAGCTTTTTCTTTCGCATACGGATGCAAGGCTTCCTGCTCTGCGCGAGGTGTTTTCCATGCAGAATCGGGAATTGATTTATCCCTGTCTGAGCAAGGGCTATGCGGATGCGATTGCCGCGCACGAAACGGCAATTTTGCAGTGCATGTCCGATTATAAGCTGGATTATCGGATTCTGGAGGAACCGCTGCTGACGGTCGGCTTGGGCGTGGCGTTTTCCAAACAGGATGATCGCGGTCTGGAACAGAAGCTTTCCGAAACCTTTGAAGAAATGCGTGCGGATGGCACGATGGAGGAAATCATCGGGAGGTATCTGGATGAAAATGATATGGGGGTGATTGCAGATGTGGAATGAATCCTCTGCAAAGCCCTGCACGCGTATCCTTTTTTTACAGATTTTACTGGGCGTTTTGCTTTTGGGCGGCGTATTTTTGCTTGCCGTAAATGAGGATATCGCTACCACACAGCGCACCATGGTGAATACGGTCAATTATGTGAAGGAGCAGTGTAACCGCTATAGCCGCATTGGGCTTGCGGATGAATCCAAGAGCCTGATGCGGATTGTGGAAAGCGCAAACCAGACGGCGCACCGATTGGAGGAAGCCACAAGGCCTGTCAGTGCGGATTTTCTGCATACCTGTGTGAAGGACTGCTACGTTTCGGGGATTCTGCTTCTGGATGAAGCGGGAAATATTACTGCCGCAAGCGAAGCGGCGGATATGGCAGCTTTCGTGCATGAAAATCTGGATTCCGAAGCCCTGCTGAATACGGCGCAGTATCCCGAAAAGCGCTATGCCGTGCGGCTTTTCTGCCCTGAGGGGTGTTATCTGGATCTGGCGGCAGTACAAAGACTGGATGCACCCGGCATTGTTGTTGCCTATTATCATACACCTCTGGATTATATCAATTCCTTCAGTCTTTCGATTTCCTCGCTTCTTTCGGGCTATGACCCTGCGGAAAACGGGACGATTGTGGTCAGCAGTGGGAATGAAATCATTGCTTCGAATGAGGAAAGCTTCATTGGTGAAAATACGGATGCATCCGCAGTGCTTGAAGAAATCAGAGCCGCCGCCGTAAGCGACAGGCTTGTTTCTGCGAGGGAGAACGGCGTGCGCTATTTTGGGCTGATGGAGCATGGACGGGATGTGTATGTTTATGCTTACCTGCCGCAACGCGCTGTTTTCCGCACCACGCCTGAAAATATGCTTTTCGCCATGGTGATTTATCTTGTTATTCTTGCGGCTATTCGTATGGTGCGCTGGAAAACGGCACAAAGCTATCGAGAAGAGCAGCTTGCCATCCAAAAGGAATATACAGAGCAGCTGCAGCTGAAAAATGAACAGCTTTATGCAGCGGTGGAGCAGGCAGATCGTGCCAATGCCGCAAAGACAAGCTTTCTTTCGCGCATGAGCCACGATATTCGTACGCCCTTAAACGGCATCATCGGTCTGCTGGAAATTGATGAAGCGCATGCGGAGGATCATGCCCTCATCCGTTCTAATCAGAAGAAAATGAAGGTTGCCGCCAAGCATCTGCTTTCTCTCATCAATGATATTTTGCAGATGAGCAAGCTGGAAAGCGGCGAGGTTATCCTTTCCCATGAAATCATTGACTTAAATCAACTGGCGAGGGATATTCTGACCATTATGGAACAGCGTGCCGCGGAAGCAGGCATCACGCTGCGATATGAAGGAGGCTTCGAGCGCATGGAAATCAGCAGAGTCTATGGCAGTCCCCTCCATCTGCGGCAGATTTTCCTGAATATTTATGGCAACTGCATCAAATATAATAAAAGCTGCGGCAGGGTGGAAACGGCTGTCAGCTGTCTTGGCGTTGCGGACGGAAGGGTTACCTATCGTTGGGTTATCCGTGATACGGGTATCGGCATGAGCAAGGACTTTTTACAGCATATCTTCACGCCCTTCTCGCAGGAGCGCAGCGACAGCACCCGTCAGGGAACGGGGCTTGGCATGGCGATTGTGAAAAGCCTGATTGATGAAATGCAGGGAACGATTACGATTGAAAGCGAGGAGGGCGTAGGCTCTGTTTTCACCATCACGCTGCCCTTTGAAATTGCAGCAGAGCAGCCGCAGACAGAACAGCCTGCCCCTGCCAAGGCAAAGGATATCAGCGGTCTGCACCTGCTCTTAGTAGAGGATAATGCGCTGAATGCGGAGATTGCCGCGGCACTTCTTGCTGACCGCGGTGTCAGCGTGGAGCTTGCGAGGGATGGCAGTGAGGCGGTGCGGATGTTCCGTGAAGCGCCTGCCGGCACCTACGCAGGCATCATTATGGATATTATGATGCCTGTGATGGATGGGCTGACCGCAACCAGAGCCATTCGCGCACTGGAACGTGCGGATGCGAAAACCATCCCCATCATTGCCATGACCGCCAATGCCTTTGAGGAGGATGCCCGCCAATGCCTTGCTGCAGGGATGAATGTGCATTTGGCAAAGCCGCTCTGCATGGAGGAGCTGGTTGCCATCTTAGCGCGGCTATGCGCTTAAGTCGAAATTTTCACTGTGGAGGGGTTCGGGAACCCTGTTTTCAACTGACGCGTGCTGACACACGGCAAAGCAGCACTTTTTTGATAGAAAGTATCTATTCTTTTATAGACACCTTCGATATGTCAAAAAAGTGCTGCTTTTTTTGTCTATTTTTATCCCGCTTTTAGCTGCTTTTTATACCCTGCAATGCGTAATCACGAACTGCTTAAATCTTTGTACCACAGGGGGGAGATATCTGTCCTTGAGGGTTGCCATATAGAAATTTCGCTCCCAATAGGGGTAGGAAATCTGGATGATTTTGACATTCAGCCGCAGCAGCTCCTCCATGTAAGGCACAACGGCAATGCCAAACCCCTGCGCTACCAGCCCTGCGATTACCTGATCCTCCTGAATCTCGTAAGCAATATTCGGACGTTTTCCGATTTTTTCAAACAGACGGTCAATGACGATGCGCAGACCCGATTTTTCCGCAAAATAAACATGCGGATAGGGCAGGGTTTCCGTCAGGTCAACGGTGTAGCGGTTCGCCAGAGGGTGATTTCTCGGCACGATGAGGACTAAATCCTGCTTGGAAACAGGGATAAATTCAATGGTTTTCTCGTTTTCCAGCTGTGTGCAGAAAACCATGTCGTATTTTTCATCCTTTAGGCCCTGCAAAAGCGGCTGTGTCACGTCTGTGTAGAACTTGAACTGGATGTGCTTGTCCCTCTGCTCCTGTAAAAAGCCGTTTGCCAGCTCCGGAATGAGAGAAAGCCCCAAGGTACGCAGAAAGCCAAGCTCAATACAGCCCTCCCCACGAGAGATATGCGCCATGGATGAAATGCCGTTATCGAGGATTTCCAAGGATTTTTCCACATAGGAAAGGAATTGCAGTCCCTCCTTGGTTAGCGTGGAGGAGCGGTTTTTGCGTTCAAAAAGCACTACCCCAAGCTCCGCCTCCAGCTGTGCGATGGCATGGCTCAGACTTGGCTGTGCAATACACAGACGCTCCGCTGCCTTGCCGAAGTGCTTCGTTTCCGCCAGCGTGACAAAATAGCGCAGCTGATACAGATTCATAGAGATCCCCCCATTTTTCAAATAATTTTAGAATCAGCAAATAATATGCCATCTGATTTTTCTATTTTCAGTATACCATACGCTATAGACAAAATCTATCAAAACATATAAAATAATCAATTTGTGCTTTTTTAATTTCTGCGATACACTGAGCCTGTAAGACAAAGCGCGCAAAAAAAGAATTCAAAACACGAAAGAAAAGGAGAATCCTCTCATGGATATTTCAGGAAAAACAAGGCTTTTCGGGTTAATCGGTTCTCCCGTAGAACATTCAAAATCCCCTGCCATGTATAATTATTGCTTTGATAAGTGGAAATTGGATTATAAGTATCTTGCGTTTGATGTAGACAAAAATCAGACATCGGATGCCATCCAAGCCTTCCGTACCTTTCAAATGAAGGGGGCAAACATCACGATGCCCTGTAAGCAGGAGGTACTCAAGTATCTGGATGAAATTTCCCCGGCGGCACGTCTGGTCGGCGCGTGCAACACCATTGTGAACCACGACGGTGTTCTGACAGGCTACATCACAGACGGCGAGGGCTACATTGAAAACCTGCGCCACGAGGGCGTAGAGGTCAAGGGAAAGAAAATTACCCTTTTGGGGGCAGGCGGTGTTTCCTCCGCCATTCAGGCACAGGCATTGCTGGACGGCGCAAGAGAGATTGCCGTTTTTAATAAGAAGGATGCCTTCTGGGAGAAGGCGGTTGCGAAGGCGGCGGAATATCAGAAGGCCTTTCCTTCTCAGAAGATTACGGTATACGATATGGACGATGCCGAAAGGCTGGCAGCGGAAATCCGCACAAGCGATATCCTTTCCAATGCCACAAGGGTTGGGATGCACCCCTTGGAGAATATCAGCATCATCACAGACCACTCCTTGTTCCGTAAGGAGCTGGTAGTCACCGATGTGGTCTATGAGCCCGAAAAAACAAAGCTTTTACAGGATGCCGAAGCGGCAGGCTGCAAAACAGTCGGCGGTCTGGGGATGCTCATCTATCAGGGCGCAGCGGCAGCAAAGCTGTATACCGGCTTGGATATGCCTGTAGAAGAGGTCAAGGAAAAATTTTTCAAAAAATAAAATGCTTCAAAAATAAGAGAGTCAGAAATTTGAGAAAAGAGGGAAGAAATGAATCAGAAAAAGTATTATCCTACGGCGGTGGCGTTATACATCACCTACTTCATTCTTGGTATTGCCGTAACGATTATGGGTCAGTATAAGCAAAGTTTTGCAGCCATGTGGGGCGCAAATCAGCTTGCAGACGGCAGCTTCGATGTCAGCAAGGTTATGGCAATCATTGCGGCTGTCGGTCTGGGGCGGTTAATTGCCTTCCCGTTTGCAGGGCCCTTCTCCGATAAATACGGCAGACGACTGAGCGCATTGGTTGGCGTTGTGTTCTTTGCCATCTTCTTTATCGGCATTACCTTTACACACAGCACGGTTTTGGCATACATCCTGATGATTTGCAGCGGCATGGCAAACTCCTTTTTGGATACAAGCATTACGCCCTCCTGCATGGAAATCTTCAAGGAAAACGGTGCGATTGCAAACCTGTTTACAAAATTCGCAATTTCTATGGCACAGTTCCTGCTGCCATTCCTAATCACCTTCGTTGCAGCAAGAGATATGTCCTTCCGCACACTGTATTTCTTGGCGGCAGGCATCATCATCGTAGACGGTATCTTTTTGGCAATTCTGCCCTTCCCTCCCAAGGAGGAGGCACCCAAGGCGGCAGACGGCACTGTGGAAAAGAGAAAAATGAAGCTGACACCCTCCGCAATTTTGCTGGTTTGCATCGGCTTTACGGCATCCACAACCTTCATGCTGTTTATGAACTGCAATCAGGAGCTGGGCAAGCTTTACGGCATGACAAACCCCTCCATGATTCAGTCCTTCTATTCCGCAGGCATCATTTGTGCAGTCCTTCTGACAGCGGCACTGATGAAAAAGGGTCTGAAGCCCATCCGCGTTCTGGTTATCTATCCTTGTGTTGCGTTCTGCGCACTGCTGCTGATGTATTTCGTGCAGATTCCGCAAATTTGTATGATCGGCGGCTTCTTAATCGGCTATTTTGCGGCAGGCGGCGTATTGCAGCTGGCAACCTCTACGGCGAATGAAATGTTCCCCAGAGATAAAGGGAAAATCACAGCAGTTGTTATGATTGCATCCTCCATTGCAAACTATGCGGTGCTGAATGTCGCAAGCCTGCTTTCCAAGGTGGGCGGCGTACAGGGCCCCAGATATATCCTGCTGTTCAATGCAGTGGTAACGGCAATCGGGATTGTGTTTGCCATCATTCTGAACCTGCGCTTTGAAAAGGACGCACAGTAATCACCTTTTACAAAAGATAAAAATTACAGAAAAACCTTGCAGCAGAAAAGAGGAACCAAATGGAAAAAGAGCTTACCTGCCTGAGAAGCATTATTGCGGATTGCGATGAGCGCATCACCGCCGCACTGAAAACCAGAATGGAATGTATCGAAGGCATCATTACATACAAAAGAGAAAACGGTCTGCCCGTTTTGCAGCCGGAGCAGGAGAAAAAGCAGCTGGAACGGGTTGCCGCTGAGGTAGCAGGTACCATATTTGAGGAGGAAATCCTGCATATCTTCGAGGGCATTATCGAAAACAGCAAGCGGATTCAGGCGAAAACGCTGTTTGATAAAAATATCCTGCTCATCGGCTTCATGGGTGCAGGCAAAAGCACTGTTTCCGCCAAGCTGAGCGAGCTTCTGGCAATGGAAATCATGGAAATGGATGCCCATATTCAGGAAAAGGAGGGCATGAGCATCAAGGAAATCTTCGCAGTCAACGGGGAGGAATATTTCCGCAACTGCGAAAGCAATACCCTCATCGAATTACGCGAGAAAAAGCACATGGTTGTCTCCTGCGGCGGCGGTGTACCCCTCAGAGAGAAAAACGTGGAGCTGATGAAAAACAGCGGCTATGTGGTCTGGCTGACGGCAACGCCCGAAGCCATCTACGATAGAGTAAAGGACAGCACAGAGCGTCCTCTTTTAAATGGCAATATGAACGTGCCCTTTATTCAAAACCTGATGGAAAGCCGCAGAGAAAAATACGAAAGAGCGGCAGATATCGTGATTGATACTACCGGAAAGGAAATTGAGTCGATTTGTGAGGAACTGCTGCAAAAGCTTTCCGCACTAAGAAAATAAAAAAACTACAAAAGAGAGATACAAAGGAGGAACTATCTTATGTCTAAAAAATATCCCATCACAGTCAGCTCTTGGACACTGGGCGATCAGTGCAGCTTTGAGGAAAGAGTAAAAGCAGCCAAGGAGGCAGGCTTTGAAGGTATCGGTCTGCGTGCGGAAACCTATGTGGATGCACTGAACGAAGGTCTGTTTGATGCAGATATTCTGGCAATTCTTGAAAAATACGATATGAAGGTTACAGAAGTGGAATATATCGTGCAGTGGGCGGAGGATCACCGTTCCTATGAACAGAAATATAAGGAACAGATGTGCTTCCACATGTGCGAGCTGTTCGGCGTGAACCACATCAACTGTGGTCTGATGGAAAATTATTCCGTTGCACATACTGCACAGAAGCTGAAGGAGCTGTGCCACAGAGCAGGCAAATACACCATCGGCGTTGAGCCTATGCCTTACAGCGGCCTGCCCGATGTGAAAAAGGCGTGGGCAGTGGTAAAGGAAAGCGGCTGCGAAAATGCAAAGCTGATTCTGGATAGCTGGCATTGGCTGAGAGCAAATCAGCCGGTAGATCTCTCCGTTCTGGAAGGGATTCCCGCAGAAAAAATCGTTTCCGTACAGATTAACGACGTTTATGAAAGACCCTATGCGGCATCCATTCTGAGAGATGAATCCATGCATGACAGACTGGCACCCGGCACAGGCTGCGGCAATACAGCAGCATTCTGCCGTATGCTGAAGGAAAAGGGCATCGAACCCAAGGCAATGGGCGTTGAGGTTATCAGCGACGCTATTCTGGCAAAGGGTGTAGCGGAAGCGGCAAAATTTAACTTTGACAATACCGTAAAGGTGCTGCAGGAGGGCTGGCCCGAGGCAATGCCCGAAAAATAAAAGGAGGAAAAAAGATGGTTGTACTGATTGCGAAAAACACCGTAAAGGAAGGCTTGCAGGAGGAATTTCTGGAAATTGCGAAGGAAATGATTGCAAGAACCAGAGAGGAAGCAGGCTGTATCAGCTATGATTTGGCAGGCGACCAAAACGATACGCAGGTGTTCTACTTTATCGAAAAATATCAGGATGAAAAGGCGGTGGAATTTCATCGGGCAACCGAGTATTTCCAAACCTTAGTACCAAAAATTGCGGCGCTGCGTGTGAAGCCCTCCGAGGTCAGCACCTGCACCGTTGTGGAATAACAATAAATAAAAGAAAAACGGAACTGAAGCACGAAGGAAAAAACAAAAAGAGAGTAAGAAACGGAGGAGAAAACATGAAATTTGAAGCTATGTTTCAGCCCATTCAGATTGGTCCCATGACAGTGGCAAACCGCTTTGTTATGTCTCCCATGGGCAATAACTTCGCAAACACAGACGGCACCATGAGCGAACGCTCCGCATCCTATTACGGCGCAAGAGCAAAGGGCGGCTTTGGTCTGATTACATTCGAGGCAACCGTTGTTTATAAAGAAGCAAAGGGCGGCCCCAGAAAGCCCTGTCTGTATGATGACAGCACAGTCAGCAGCTTTCAGGCAGCCATCGCAGCCTGTCATCAGGCAGGGGCGAAGGTTTCCATCCAGCTGCAGCACGCAGGCCCCGAAGGCAATACAAAAATCACAGGCTACCCTCTGAAGGCAGCAAGTGCTATCCCTGCCTCCTGTGGCAGAGAAACACCCGAAGCCATCACAAAGGAAGAGCTTTATCGCCTGATTGAATGCTACGGTGATGCAGCAGTCAGAGCAAAAAAAGCAGGCGCAGATGCCGTAGAAATTCATTGCGCACATGGCTATCTGGTCAGCACATTTATCTCCGCAAGAACCAATAAGCGTGTGGACGAATTCGGCGGCTCCTTTGAAAACCGTATGCGTCTGCCGAAGCTGATTATCGAAAATATCCGTAAGAAAGCAGGCGATTCTCTGGCAATCCTCTGCCGTATCAATGCAACAGATGACGTTGAGGGCGGTCAGACTGCACAGGATGCCGCAGCAGTTGCCTCCTATCTGGAGAAGGAATGTGGCGTAGATGGACTGCACCTTTCCAGAGCCGTACATTTGCATGATGAATGTATGTGGGCTCCCAGCCTGATTCATGGCGGCTTCAGCGCAGATTATGTCACAGAAATCAAGCGCGCAGTTTCCGTTCCCATTATCACAGTCGGTCGTTATACAGAACCCCAGTTTGCGGAGCTGATGATTGCAGAGGGCAGAGCAGATCTGGTTGCCTTCGGCAGACAGAGCATCGCAGACCCCGAAATGCCCAATAAGGCAAAGGCAGGCAGATTGGATTTGATGAACCCCTGTATCGGTTGTTTGCAGGGCTGTGTTCCCAATATGTTCAAGGGCGAACCCATCACCTGTCTGGTAAACCCTCTGGCAGGCAGAGAAGCAGATTTCAAGCCTGCACAGACAAAGAAAAACGTTATGGTTATCGGCGGCGGCCCCGGCGGTCTGTACGCAGCCTTCACTGCGGCACAGAGAGGTCATGCTGTAGCCCTGTATGAAAAAGGCGACATTCTCGGCGGCAATATGCGTCTGGCTGCATACCCTCCCGGAAAGGGCGATATCACAAATATGGTAAGAAGCTATATCGCAAAATGCGAAGAATATGGCGTAAAAATGGTTATGAACACGGAAGTGACTCCTGCTATGGTTGCAGAAGCAAAGCCCGATGCAGTTATCGTTGCAACAGGCTCCAATCCTCTGGTACTGCCTATCCCCGGTATCAATGATACAGGTGTCATCCATGCAGGCGACCTTCTGGATGGTAAGGCAGCTGTGGGCAAAAAGGTTTTGGTTGTCGGCGGCGGCATGGTTGGCTGCGAGGTTGCAGATTTCCTGGGCGAGCTGGGTCACGAGGTATCCGTAATCGAACTGAGAGATCAGCTTGGCCCCGATGTGATTCCCGAACACCGCAAATTCCTCATGAAGGATTTTGATACTTATAAAGTACAGGGTGTAACAGGTGCAAAGGTAGCGCAGTTCTTCACAGACGGCGTATCCTACACACTGGCAGACGGCACCGAGGGCAGATTGGAAGGCTTCGACAACGTGGTTCTGGCGATGGGCTATCGCAATAACGATACCATCAGCGAGGAAATCAAGAAAATCGTTGCGGAGACCTATGTCATCGGTGACGCAGTGAAGGCAAGAAAGGCACTGGATGCAACCGCAGAAGGGCTGAATGCCGCACTGGAAATCTAACAAAAGAAAAAAATAAAGGAGGAAAAATACAATGGAAAAAAGAATCACAGGCAGAACAGGCATGTTTTGTTTGATCGGTACTCCTGTAGGGCATAGCGGCTCTCCCGCCATGTATAACTACAGCTTCGCACAGACCGGTCTGGACTATGCTTATCTGGCATACGATGTGCCTCTGGAAAAAACAGAGGAGGCAGTCAATGCACTGAAGGTGCTGGGCTGCAAGGGCTTTAACGTAACCATGCCCTGCAAAACAAGAGTTGCGGAGCTGGTGGACGAGCTTTCCGATGCGGCAAAGCTGATTGGTGCCTGCAATACCGTTGTGGTAAAGGATGGCAAGCTCTACGGCAATAACACAGACGGCATGGGCTTTGTCAGAAACCTGAAGGAAAACGGTGTTGATGTGAAGGGTAAGAAAATCACCGTGATGGGTGCAGGCGGTGCCGCAACTGCAATTCAGGTGCAGTGCGCACTGGATGGCGCAAAGAAGCTTTCCATCTTCAACAGAAAAGATGAATTTTACGCAAACGGCGAAAAAACAGTGAAAAAAATTCAGCAGATGGTGCCCGACTGCGAGGTCAGCATCCATCCTCTGGAGGAAACAGATGCATTGTATGCCGCAATCAAGGATAGCGATATTCTGGTAAATGCAACAAAGGTTGGCATGAAGCCTCTGGATGACCAGTCTCTGGTTGAGGATGTATCCGTATTCCACCCCGATCTGGTGGTAGCAGATGCGGTTTATAATCCCAAGGAAACAAAATTCGTGCAGTCCGCAAAGGCGGCAGGCTGTAAGGTCGCTGTCGGCGGCACAGGTATGCTGATGTGGCAGGGTGCTGCGGCATTCAACCTCTTTACAGGTAAGGATATGCCCACCAAGGAAGTATACGAACTGTTCTTTAAATAAAAAAGAACGGAATTTGCGGAGGGGTTCGGGGAAGTTTTATTCCCCGAATGGAATCCGCAGAGGGGGCTTTGCTCACTCGAGGAAAACTGCAAGTTTCTAAGCATTTATGCTGACGGAACTTGTCAGTTTATTCCTCTGTTTCAAACAAGTCGAAATCCTGATTTCGACTTAAGGTGTCGACTCAGTCGACACCGCAATGAAATACCTTCTCCATTCAAATTTAAAGATTTAAAATAAGAAACAAAAACCTCAAAAACATTATGCTTGTGTATAAACAATAAAGAAACGAAAACTATTCTAAATTCCCTAACTCATATAGAAAGCGGCTATCTCCTCGGATAGCCGCTTTTCATATCTTTCCTACTGCCTGCATATACATAACCAAGCGATAATCAGAGGAGTGCTTGGCTTGAAAACGTATATTGAGGAAAGGGCGGTTGAGGTTGCGAAATTTATGATACACACCAATGCAACAGTGAGAGAAACGGCGAAAAAATTTGGCATTTCAAAATCTACCGTGCATAAAGATATCACCGACCGTGTGGAGCGCATTGACCCGGAGCTGGCAAAATCCGTCCGTGCGGTTCTGGAGGTCAATAAAGCGGAGCGGCATATCCGCGGCGGCTTGGCAACGAGAGAGAAATACCTGCACAATAAAACGAAATAAAAAATAAGGCTATCTCAGATTTTTCTGATATAGCCTTATTTTTTCACAGCAGTGTCACCCGTTTTCCTTCTATTGCAATCAGCTCCTCCTCCTTCATTTTTTTGATTTCGCGCATCATGGCGCTGCGGTCAATGCAGAGATAATTCGCAAGCTTGAGCAGAGAAAAGGGCAGTAAAAAGCTCAATTCCCCCGTCTTTGTGCTCTGGATGCGGAAATAGCTCATCAGCTTGCCGCGAATGGAGCGATGGCTGAGGATATCCACCTTTTCCGTCAGCGTGACAACCTTATTCCCCATCAGCTGCAGCATATTTTCCGCCACCTGCGTATGGTGCGGACAGGCATTCAGGCACCGCTTGGAAATATGGTGCTTTTCGATAAAGAGCACCGTGCAGTCCTTTTCGCAGATGGTCAGAAACGCATCCTCCTGATTGGCAAAGGCAAACGCTGCCCCGAATACGCCCGTATCCTCCAGGTATTCCAGTAAGTCCAACGAGCCGTCTATGCTGATGCGGTTGACAGAAACTGTCCCCGAAAGCAGCAGGCAGATATAATTTTTTTCCCCCTCGTGCGTGGGAATGATGTCCTTTTCCCGAAAGCTGCGCTTCGTCATTTCAAAGCAGGGAATCATTTTTTCCAGTTCTTCTGTCGAAACGTGCGTAAAGAGTTCATTTTTCAATAAATTTTCCATATTTTTTCGCTCCTTGTTGCAAATGCAACACTTCTTTTTCTAAAACAATGATATCATATAAATAAACAAAAGAAAAGCAGAAAATAAAAAAAGAAAAGAGAAGATAGACGGAGAGAAAACGCGTATTTGAAAGGAGAGCGGCAGCATGAAAACCTTACAGCTGAAACAGGATTTTTATTGGGCAGGGATTTTGGATAAGAACCTGCGTGTATTTGACATCATCATGTATACGGAATTCGGCACCACCTATAATTCCTACATTCTCAAGGCGGGGGATGAAACGATTCTTTTTGAAACCGCGAAGGAAAAATTCTTCGGAGATTACAGAGCGGCATTGTCCGAGCAGCTGGATATCGCGCAGATTGATTATATTGTTGTAGATCATACCGAGCCGGATCATGCCGGTTCCATCGCCCATATCATTGCGGAAAACCCTCAGGCGAAAATCATCGCGACCCCTACGGCAATCAGCTTTCTGAAAAATATCGTGAATGAGGATTTCTACAGCATTCCCGTCAAAAATGGAGATGAGCTGAAAATCGGCAATAAAACCCTGCAGTTCTTCCTTCTGCCGAATCTGCATTGGCCCGATACCATGTATACCTATATCAAGGAGGATAAAACCCTTGTTACCTGTGATTCCTTTGGCTCTCATTATGCCCATGAGGGGATTCTCAGAAGCACCGTAACCGATACGGAGGGCTACCTCAGAGCAACAAAATATTATTTTGACAACATCCTCGGCCCCTTCAAGCAGCCCTATATGACAAATGCGCTGGAGCTGGTGCATTCCCTGGATATCGACATGATTTGTCCCGGGCATGGTCCCGTTCTGGATAGCCATATTCCGGAGCTTCTGGCAATCTATGCCGAATGGTGCAAAATCCCCACGAATGAGAAAACAACCGTTGTCATCCCCTATGTCAGTGCGTATGGCTATACAGAGCAGCTGGCGGAAAAGATTACCGAGGGTATCCTTGAGGCGGGCGACATCGCGGTCAAACGTTACGATTTAGTTACGGCAGACGCGGCAGAGGTTGCGGCAGAAATCGGCGCAGCGGATGGTATCCTTTTCGGTACGCCGACCATTCTGCAGGAGGCATTAAAGCCCATCTGGGATCTGACAACAGGCATGTATCCGCCGATTCATGGCGGCAAGCTGGCATCTGCCTTCGGCAGCTATGGCTGGAGCGGCGAAGGCGTGCCGCATATCATTGCACGTCTGAAGCAGATTCATCTGCGTGTGGTAGATGGGTTCCGCGTGCGCTTCAAGCCCTCTGAGCGGGAATTGGCAGAAGCGGTTTCCTTCGGCTATCAGTTCGGTCTGAAGCTGTTAAAGGGCGAGGAAAAGAAAAAGCCTTCTGCAAGAGGGACGCTCGTGAAATGTCTGGTCTGCGGTGAAATTTTCGATTCCTCCATCGAAACTTGTCCTGTCTGCGGCGTTGGGGCTGAAAATTTCGTGCCTGTGGCATCGCAGGATACAGATTTCTGCAGGGATACAGAGGAACGCTTTGTGATTCTGGGCGGCGGTACAGCGGCGCTGCAGGCGGCAAAGGCGATTCGTCTACGCAACCGAACCGCAGAAATTACCATGCTTTCCGAGGAAAAGGAGCTGCCCTATGATCGCCCTATGCTGACAAAGAACCTGTTCGGCGCAGTCAGCGGCGGCGCGATTGCAAGCGTTTCTGCAAAATGGTATCAAGAAAATCGCATTAACCTGCAGCTGGAAAGCAGGGTTGCAGCTCTGGATGCGGAGAAAAAAGAGGTTGTCCTCACAGACGGCACGGTTTATCCCTTCGATAAGTGCATCTATGCACTCGGCGCGCATAGCTTTGTGCCGCCCATCAAGGGCAATGATTTGCCGCAGGTAGCCGTTGTGCGTTCCATTGCAGATGTGGAAAGAGTCAATGCGTTGGTGCAGGACGCAAAAAATGCCGTTGTCATCGGCGGCGGCGTGCTTGGGCTGGAGGCGGCTTGGGAGCTGCGTCGCTTCGGTCTGGATGTTACGGTTCTGGAAAGCGCACCTGTGCTGATGGCAGGCAAGATTGACGCGCCTACAGTCAGAATGTTGACAGGCATTGCGGAATGTAAGGGTATTTCCATTCTGACAGGTGTACAGATTGCGGAAATTAGCGGCACGGAGCGTGTGACAGGCGTGAAGCTGGCAGGCGGAGAAACCGTAGCGGCGGATCTGGTGATTTTCTCCACCGGTGTGAGAGCAAATATCGCAGTGGCGCAGGCGGCAGGATTGGCAGCAGACAGAGCCGTTATCGTAAATGAAAATATGGAAACCAACGTGGCAGGCATTTATGCCGCAGGGGACTGTGCGCAGTACGCAGGCGCAAATATTGCCCTCTGGCCTGTAGCGCAGGAAATGGGGCGCATTGCAGGGGCGAATGCGGCAGGAGAAGCCCTTTCCTATCAGCCTGAGATAAACGCACTCAGCTTCCACGGCATGGGTACTTCCCTTTATGCCATCGGAGATATCGGCACAAGGGCGGAAATCCCCTATAAAACCGTTGAAATCAAGGATGAACAGAATCAGGTTCTGAGAAGAGCCTATTTCCACCACGGAATTCTTTGCGGTGCAATCCTCTTGGGAGATACCTCCCGCATGGCAGAGGTAACAACCGCAATTCAGGAAAAGAAAACGCTGAAGGAAATGCTTGAAAAGGTATAAAAAAGAAAAGGGAGTTCGCAGAAATTGCGAACTCCTTTTCTATTACTCTGTTTCATCCACCTGTTTTTTCAGGAACACGAATTTTCCGTTCTGAATCTGTTTCAGATAAGCCGTATCGCGGATGGCATCGCCGTTATCGTCGAAGCTGATATCCCCCGTTACGCCCTCATAATCCACCTCATACAGTGCGTTTCGCAGATCCACGCTTGTCAGCACATCCTTCGTCCCGTCCAGACTTTCCAGTGCTGTCACCATCGTCATATAGGCATCATAGCCCAGCGCGGAAACCGCCGCAACCTCGTCTGTGCCGCCGTTCAGCGCAATGCGCTCCGCGTTCTGCCGCAGGTAGGACTGAAAGCCGCGGACGAAGGTTTTCGCCTGCGTGGTCGCGCTTACTTCGAAGGGGGAGGAGAATACAACGCCCTCTGCCGCCTCGCCGATTGCCTTTACCATGGAAAGGTTTTCCCAGGTATCTGCCGCAAGAACGGGTGCAGTAATGCCGCTTTCGCGAATCTGGGGCAGCAGAACCTCCGCCATAGCTGTGGAGCAGGGCAGGAAGATGCAGTCGGGATTGGTTTTCTGAATTTTCTGCAAAATTTCGTCAAACTCGGTTTCGCCTGCGTGGTAGGCCTCGTCTGCAACCACCTTGCCGCCGATTTTTTCATCTGTAAATGCCTGTCGGAAATAAGCCGCAATCCCTGTGGAATAATCATCCCCGTTCTGGCTGATAACAGCCGCAGTCCGATATCCCTGCTCTGCCGCATAGGATGCGATTACTCTGCCCTGAAAGGGGTCCATGAATGTTGTGCGGAAATAATATTTATTGCCTGCGGTTACCTGCGGATTTGTGCAGGATGCGCCGATGGCAGGCACGTTTGCGTCCGCAAAGGTCTGTCCTGCGGCATTGGAAACACCTGAGCCGTAGGAGCCGATTACCCCTGCAACGCCTTCCACAATCAGGCTTTCTGCCGCAGCAACAGCCGCTACCTTGTCGGATTGATTGTCTGCCTCCACCAGCTCAATGTTGTATACCGTACCGTTTAGCTCCACGGTTGGCACGATTGCATTGGCATAGCGGATGCCCAGAACCTCCTGCTTGCCGCCGTTGCTGTTTTCGCCCGTGGTTGGCTCAAATACGCCGATTTTGATGGTGTGCGTGGCTTCGGTTTCATCCTTCTCTGCCGCCGTAATCTGCGTGCCGGGGCCGGAAGAAGCCGCATCGTCATCGTCATTGCCGCCGCATGCCGCCAGAGAAACTGTCATCACAGAGGCAAGCAGAAGCGCAGTCATTTTTTTCATTCTTACAACCTCCCATAAATGGATTCCGGAAAGCATCAAACCGGAAAATGTCGTTTTTGAAAGGAACCGAAGGGCCTTCTTTGCCCAAACCGGAAGAAGGGATGCTTTTGTGTTCCTAAAAATATTACCATAAGATGTCCTTCGGCGCAAGAAACGGATATCTTGGGACTGGTAAAGTTCATTTTTTTTCAGTATAATAAAAGGGGAATTTGGTCGGTTTTTTGTAAACGACAGAGATGAAAAGGAAAAAAGGAGGAATTGCTTTTGGCTAAGGTAGATGAAATTTTTAAGGCAAACTGCAGACAGATTCTGGAGCATGGCTTTTCAACGGAAAATGAAAAGGTGCGTGCAGTCTGGGAGGACGGCACCCCTGCCCACACGATTAAGACCTTTGGCGTGGTGAATCGCTATAATTTGCAGGAGGAATTTCCGCTGATGACGCTGCGTTATACCAACTGGAAGGCGGCGATTGATGAAATCCTCTGGATCTGGCAGAAAAAATCCAATAATGTAAACGATTTGAACAGCCATATCTGGGATTCCTGGGCGGATGAAAACGGTTCCATCGGCAAGGCGTATGGCTATCAGCTTGGCGTGAAGTATAAATTCCCTCATGGTGAAATGGATCAGGTGGATAACGTGCTGTGGCAGCTCAAAAATACACCTGCCTCCAGACGTATCATGACGAATATCTATAATTTTGCCGATTTGACGGAAATGGGTCTGGAGCCCTGCGCCTATAGCATGACCTTTAATGTAACGGGCAATCGTCTGAATGGGATTCTCAATCAGCGCTCGCAGGATACGCTGACCGCAAATAACTGGAACGTGGTACAGTATTCCGCGCTGCTGATGATGTTCGCGCAGGTGAGCGGCTTAGAGCCGGGCGAGCTGGTGCATGTCATCAGCGATATGCACATTTATGACAGACATATTGATATGGTAAAGACCATGCTTGACCGTGAGCCATTGCCTGCACCCAAGGTGCGCCTAAATCCGGAGGTAAAGAATTTCTATGATTTCACCGTGGACGATTTCATTGTGGAGGATTACGAGTACGGCAAATCCATGGGGCGTGTGCCTGTTGCGATTTGATTGCCGATAAGGAGGAAAAACATGGATATAATTGTTGCCGTTGATGCAGACTGGGGTATTGGCAAGGATGGAGACCTTTTGCAGCGCATTTCCGCAGATATGAAATATTTTCGTGAGAAAACGACGGGAAATGTGCTTGTGATGGGGCGGAAAACGCTGGAATCCTTTCCGAATAAAAAGCCCCTGCCGAATCGGGTGAATATCGTGCTGACGAAAAATAAGGACTATCAGGCGGAGGGCGTTGTGTTGTGCCATGATTTGGCAGAGCTGCCTGCCGTTCTGGAAAATTACGCCGGGAAGCAGGTTTTTGTTGCCGGCGGCGGCACGGTTTATGCACAGCTTTTGCCACAGTGCGAACGTGCCTATGTCACGAAGATTTATCAGACCTATCCCGCGGATACCGCCTTCCCGAATCTGGATGAAAACCCCGATTGGGAGCTGGAGGAAAAGGGCGAAATGCAGGAGGAGAAGGGAGTAAGGTTTTCCTTCGATGTGTATAAAAAGAGATAAAGAAAAGGAGTCGAAAGACTCCTTTTTTGTAAATTCTCTTAAAACAGTTTTTCCACATCCTCCGTGGTTTTTGCAATATAATCCGCGCCATGCGCCTCAAACTCATCCCTGTCCCCATAGCCGTACTCCACAGCAATGCAGGGAATCCCGATGGCATGTGCGCCCTCGATATCGAATTTTCTGTCGCCAATCATGATGACATCGTCTTTCTTCGCCTGCATGGTCTCCAGCACATAATCAATGACCTTCGCCTTATTGTCCCTGCCGACCTCTCTCCTGTCACCGCCGATGACCTCAAAATAGTCCGCAATTTCAAAATGCTCCAGAATCCGCACTGCCAAGTCCTCCTTTTTCGAGGTTGCAACGGCAAGGCGTTTCCCCTTTTTTCGCAGTGCCTGCAACAGCTCTACCACGCCGGGGAACACGCTGTTTTCAAACAGCCCAATCGTTGCATAGCGTTCGCGGAAGATGGCAACGGCTTTTTCCGCCATTTCCTGCGCCATGCCGAATTCCTTCGTAAAGGACTGTATCAGCGGCGGCCCTACGATAAAATGCAGCTCCTCAGCAGACCAGATGCGCTGTCCCATTTTTTCCTGCATATACTGCGTGGAACGGATGATGCCTTCCTCAGAATCGGTCAATGTGCCGTCCAGATCGAAGAGGATGATGCTTTGCTTCAATGTATCCATATCAATTTCTCCTTGTTTTTTGCTCTGTAACCTGCATTATTCTAGCAGAAATCAATCGGAACTGCAATGCCCTACGCCAATTCTCCTTTCTTTGCCAGAAGCAAGCTGACCTCCTCGAAAAAACACCCCAAGGCTGCCCAAAGCGGCGCGTAATCCAGACGGATTAACCCCAGAACGGAAAGGGGATTGTTCCCATAATCCCAGGGGCAAACGCCTGTTGCCAGACGAATCAGCCCTCCTGCGGCAAATTCCACCAGAAAGATGGTCACGCTGTATAGCCCAAGCTTCTGCCAAAGCGGACAGCTTTTCCGTACCGCCAGAAATAGAGGCGAAGCAAACGCCGCCGCACCGTAAATGGGAAACATCCATAAATATGTTTTCGCTGTGAGTGCGCCATCTCCCAGAAGCAGGGAATGGAATCCCGTCCAGAGGATTTCGATGCACCAGCCTAAGCAGCCGAATATCAGAAATCTTTTTGTCATAATTTTAATATGGCAGAATCGGTTCGTTTTATTTTAGCAAAAACTGTTTTTCAAGCTGAAATCCGCTTTCGCCTATTGCTCCGTCAGCACGCTTGCAAGCGTTTTTGCCAACGGTTCCATAGCATTCCATATTTCCGCCTTCGTATTTGTCTGCGCGCCGACCTCAATCAGCGTGGAGCGCGGCAGCATGTGCAGGCTGAACCGATACGCATTGAGATAAATTTTGCGGCTGAAGCCGGGGTAAAGCGCATCCGCCGCCTTTTTCATCTGTAGGCTGAAGGCAAGATTTTCCTTTAAATACGGGTTTTCCAAGCCGCTGATTGCCTGCGTTGTGCCGTTTTTATTCAGGCGGCAAAGCCCATTGAAAAACATCACCTGCGCGCAGGGTCTGCCGTTTATGTTCGTCACAAGCCGTGTGCTGTCTCCCACGCCGTCCCGATGCAGGTCGATGCAGACCTCAATGGAGGGATGCTCTGCCAGAATTTTGCGAATCGGCGGCTCCATCCGCTCGTATGCCCCTGTGATTTGCCCCTTGCCGTTCACCACGTCATATTGCCCGTCATCATGCAGTACCCCGATGCCATATTCCTCCTCCAGAATCCGCTTCAGCTCCTCTCCTGCGCCCCAGATGCCCTCGGAAAGCCCCTTACTCATGTCGCTGTCGGCAAAGCCTTCATGGGCATGGGTGTGGAAAATCAATATTTTTGGCTCCTTCGTGGTCTTTTTTATGCTAAAATCAAGCGCCAATGCTTCTTCTGCGTCAATGTCCGAGGGAAGCAGGGCGGTACGGCTGTCAATGATGTAATAGCTGCTTCTGAGGTAGGAAAAATCCCTGAGCCTTGCCATCTCCTCTGCGGAAACAGAAAGCGTGCGTCCGCCCTTGGTGACGGCAGGTGTTTGGGAAAATTCCACATCCTTCGTACCGAAAACCTTTGCGGAAAGCGATTCTGTCTTTTCTGTGTAAGGGAGGAAGGAAGCCGCAGCTTGTCCCGGCAGAACCTCCGCCATGGCAAATGCGCCGCCCCCCATGCCGAAGAAGAAGGGCAGTGCCAGCAGAAAAAGCACCAGACCTGCCAGATTTAAGGCTCCTTTGTTCTTTTTTTGCACGATAGCTGCCTCCTTTCCTCTTGCTATTCTATGAGAAAGGGGCGGAAAACAGAACGAAAGGCGAGCCTTGCAATTCCCCCTTGCGGCTTTTATAATGAAAGGAAAAACGGAAGGGGAGAAAGGCATGACAGAAGTGGTAGCGGCACTCATTTGGAACGGAAATAAATTTCTTGCCTGTCAGCGTCCTGCAAATAAAGCAAGAGGGCTTTTGTGGGAATTTGTCGGCGGCAAGGTGGAGCAGGGAGAGACAAAGGAAGCGGCGCTCATCCGCGAATGTCGGGAGGAGCTCGGCATTACGGTCGCAGTCGGCGCGGTTTTCATGGAGGTTGTGCATGAATACCCCGATTTGACCGTCCATCTGACGCTCTTTCATGCGAAAATCGCAGAGGGCGAGCCGCAGAAGCTGGAGCATCACGATATCCGCTGGATCACCACAAAGGAGATTGATGCTTACCCCTTCTGCCCTGCGGATGTGGAAATCCTCAGAAGGCTGAAGCAGGAATATTAAAAAAGGCTTTCCCTGATTTGTGCTGCAGAGAAAGCCTGATTTCGACTTAGCCTAATGGCAGTGCCACCTGTGTGATAAACTTGTGTGGGTCCTTATGCTGCGGCGGCCCCTCCAGATAGGTGTTCCGCACCATACCGCGCGGCTCTAAGCCGTTTTCCTTGGCATATTCCAAAAGCTTTTGCACCACGTCATACATCTCCTCATACGCCCCGTGGTGATAAATGCAGAGCGCAGGCATAGACTCTGTCCATTCGACAAATTCCCCCTCGCTTTCGGGCGGAATCGCCACGCAGAAGGAAACCTCTGCCTTTGCGGTGACAGGGTATTCTGTGAAGTACATCCGCCGCGTGGTATCTGTTCCGTAGGCATGCATGGCTTCTAAGGCGGTATTCCGCAGTGCCACCGTTCGCTCTGCAATCGTTTCGCTGTGATAGCTGCGGCGGTAGATGCGCTGCCGCTCCAGTCGGATGGTCTTAATCTGTGCCTCGCCTGTCTGCACCCGTTCATATAGCTTCTCGATGTTCAGATTCAGCTCATCACGCAGCTTTTCCAGACGGCGGATCAGCGGCAGAATATCGGAGGAATCGTTGAAATATGCGCGGATTTCATCCAGAGAAAGCCCCAGATTTTGAAAGATGCGGATGCTGCGCAGCTTCGTGAAGCTGTCGATGGTATAGTAGCGGTTGCCGGTAGTGCCTTCCTTGATATCCGGCTGAATCAGTCCGCGCTGCTCATAGTTGAGAATGATGCGGCGTGTCACACCGAGTGCTTTTGCAATTTCGCCAATCGAAAATAAATTTTTCTCTTTTTTCATAAAAGGTACCCCCAAAAATGCAGAAAAGGACTTGTATCGTACATCGGTGTACGATGTATACTAGCATTATACAAAGTGCTTCGCCCAAAATGCAAGAGAAAATGGAGCTTTATAGAAAAGAAGCCCGGAGGATCGTGGAAAGCAAGAAACAGAAGTGGTTTCCTTTCAGAACAAAGAGGCTCCTGTTCGGGTGTAATTTTGGCAGCCTTTTGTTTTTATGGGCAGCTTTGTGGACGGAAAAGGGGAAGGGTGCCGATGGAGCGGAAATCAGCATCGGCACATAAAAAAGCCCTCTCGGTGAGAACCGAGAGGGCTTTCTGTCGTCCAAAATTCAATTCCAATCGGTCCGAAATCCATTAAAACCCATAAGTAACGGAGATATTCGCGGTAATTTCAATTTTGCCGTAGCTGATGGTTGTGCCGAGACCGCCGTCTGCCACAGCATCCTCTGTTGCCATCATGCTGCTCTTTGCATTGGAATCGGTATTCATATAATAGTAATTTCTGGAAATCTCGCTGACATTTTTCACGGCACCCAGAGGCTTGCCGTATGCCTGTGCGATTGCGGCTGCGGATTTTTCTGCATTTTTCACAGCTGCCTGCAATGCCTGCCCGTAATATTTGCTCTGGTCTGCGATGGAGAAGGAAACGCCGTTTGTGCCGGTTGCGCCTGCCTGCAATGCCGCATCAATATATTTGCCTGTGTTGTTGATGTCCTTTGTTTTCACCTGCAAATGGGTTTCTGCATGGTAGCCTGTGATGGTGCGCTTGCCTGTTTCGTCATTGTAACGATAGGTGGGGTATACGGAGGTATACGCCGTTACGATATCGTCCTTTTTTACATTCAGGTCGGTCATGGCTTTTGTCACTGCCGCGGTAATGCGGTTGTTTTCCTTCTGTGCCGCCTGTGCTGCTTTGCCGTCCGTGCTGATTTCAAGGGAGATATCCGCTGTATCGGGGTCTGCCTGCACCACACCTGTACCGTTTACGTTGATTTCGCCTTCAGCCGCATACGCCATGCACGCCGCCCCGATGGATAATACTGCCGTCGCCGCACATACGACCAATCCTCTTGCCCATTTCTTCATAATACATACACTCCTTTCAAATATCGAATATTGGTTTTTTATTGGACGAGGGAAAATGAAAATAGTTCCGTTGTTTTTCGTTTTTTTGAAAATTTTCCGAAAAATTCATAGGGCAAAATATAATATTATGTAAATCAATATGAGAGGAATATGGAATAAAATTGTAGGAAATACAAAGCTTTTTCAATGGAGAATTCTCACCATTTCTTTATCAAAATAATTATGTTAAGTTTTTGTTAATATTAGCACTCGCCTATTGACAGTGCTAATATCCGGTGATATATTGTATTCGAACAAAAGAGAGAGAGAAAAATCAAGAAGATATCTTCTCTTGTTCTCAATCAACACATCGGATTTGAACCGATTGTGCAAATCAATTTTTAAGTATCTTTTGAAAGGAGATATGACTTATGATGATGCATAATTATTTGGGCGACAACTTATTTGATGAAGATTGGGCAGATACTCCACTGATGAGAGAGTACTTCGGGAAAGGCAATTTCCTGTATGGCAAGCACGCAAAACATCTGCTGCGTACCGATGTAAGAGAAACAGAAGATGCGATTGAGGCAGACATTGACCTGCCCGGCTTCAAGAAAGACGAAATTCAGGTACATCTGGAAAATGGCTATCTGACCGTTTCCGCAGAAAAGCATGCCGATAAACAGGCAGGCAAGGGCAAATACCTGCGTCAGGAACGGTATTCCGGCACAGTCAGCCGTACCTTCTATGTAGGCGATGCTTTGAAACCCGATGATGTCAAGGCAAAATATGAGGACGGTGTTCTGGTAGTCAGCCTGTCCAAGAAGGCTCCCGAAGCAATCGAACAGAGAAGCCAGATTGCGATTGAAGGCTAACGCTTAAGTCGAAATCAGCTACATAACGAAAGCCCCTATCCGAATGGATAGGAGCTTTTTTTCAGCTTAATTTTTAATCCTTTTCAAATTCACATGCAATCGGCTGCTCATCTACAATCAGAATAATCCGATGCTCACCCTTGCCGATTGTGCCGCAAAGCCCCTTCCATTCCACTGTTGTTTCCAGAGATTCGCCTGCGGGCAGGGTTTCCGTTTCGTCCCGTTTCCATTGGGACACCCTTGTGCCGATGTTTTCCTTCCAAACATCACCCTTCTTCGTTTCCAGATGATATTCCGCAGGATCAAATTCCACATCCCTGTCGGAATCGTTTTTCAGAACAAAGGTAGCCTTGGATGCCTTCAGCGTATCCTCCTTCAGGGTCAGCGTTACGCCGTCAATGGTATTCACCTTATCAAAAACCGTTGTATCATCATTGCCGCAGCCGGTCAGCAGCAGTGTCAGAATTGCAAGCAGTACAAAGCCTCTTTTTTTCATGTTATGTCCATCCCTTTCTTGTCTGTTTCGTTGTCTGATAAAAAGTATAGCATATCCTTCAGACGTTCAACAAGTCAAAATCCTGTTTTCGGCGTATC
Organism: Anaerotignum faecicola; assembly: GCF_003865035.1. Classification (NCBI taxonomy): domain Bacteria; kingdom Bacillati; phylum Bacillota; class Clostridia; order Lachnospirales; family Anaerotignaceae; genus Anaerotignum; species Anaerotignum faecicola. Next base: position 1,016,959 of record NZ_BHVZ01000001.1, on the reverse strand, counting down.
TTTATGCGTCATATTTTTTGATGACCGCAATACCGATGGGTGTAGGCCCTGTATGCACGCCAATCGTGCAACCGATGTGATACTGCTCCACCTCGCCCTGAAAGCCAAGCTGCCGCATTTCCTCAACCACTTCCGCATAAAGGGCATCAAATTCCTCTTTGTCATAGCCGTAGCCTGTGCAGATGCGGTAATCGTTGATATTCTTATCCTTGAAAAATCGCTTGGTATCGTCAATAAAGCGCTGCAGGGATTTTTTTCTGCTGCGCACAATGCCTGCCGCCTGCAACTCCCCTTCGTACAGCTGAATCATGGGCTTGATTTTCAGCATGCTTGCCACCTGAATCATTGCCTTGCCCACGCGTCCGCCCTTTTGCAGATAGGAAAGGTCTGCGGTGGTAAAGAAAATACGGGAGGTCATTTTCAGCGTTTCGATGCGCTTTGCCGCTTCCTCCAGCGTCAGTCCGTCCTCCGCCATTCTTGCCGCCTCTGTCACCAGAAGCCCCTCCTGCACCGTCGCGGAATAGCTGTCAACTACGATGATTTTGCAGGCAGGGTATTCCTCCATCAGCTCCTCAGCAATCAGCGTAATGCTCTGATAGGAGCTGCTGAATTTTGCAGTCAGGTTGAAATAAAGCACCTGCTCGCCTGCCTTTGCATAGGGCAGAAAGAAATTATAGAGATCCACCTGCGTGGGGGTGGAGGTTTTTGGATAAACGCCGGGATTTTCCGCCATTTCCCTGTAAAATTCCTCCGCGGTGATTTCTACACGGTCTTTTTTATAATGCACGCCATCCATGGAAACATAATATGGAATGATGCCGATGTGGTATTGTTCCTCCTGCTCCTTTGTGATGTCGCAGGAGCTGTCGCTGAGCACACGAAATTTCATAAAAATCAAGCCTCCGATAAGTGTAGGTTATAATAAAATAAGGGTTGGTAAGGGTTTCGTAGGGATTTTGCCGAAAAAATGAGAAAAATTTCCCTTTTGGCTTGCCCCTTCTTGGTACTTTCTTCTAGTTCCATTTATAATTGTAACCCATATTAGCATACTATTTTCCGATTTACCAGAGAAAAATTAGTTTTACTTTAAAAGTAATTGACTTATAATTAGTTTTATATTAAAATCAATTCATATTGTGTTAAGAAAAGGAAGGTTCTTCCTTTTTAACAAGTCGAAATTTTATTTCGGCTTAATGTTTCGGGGAGAGGAGCAAAAAAATGGAGGCTGTTACAGGTAAGGCTATCGTGACAAGCATGATGCGTTTGGCTACGGAAATGTCCAACTGGAATAAAGCGTATGCCACAGAGGATAAGGTTGCCAAGAGGATAGAGGAGCTGGGGCTGACACAGCATCAGGCGCAGGTTCTTGGCTTTTTATACGGCAATCCGGAGTTGGATACGGTGTCGGCTTTATCCGCGCGGCTGCATGTCAGCAAGGGCAGTCTGTCCTTAATGCTTTCCAAGCTGGAGGCAGGCGGCTTTGTGCAGAAAAAAGCGGCAAAGGATGGCGATGACGGCAGAAAGATTTATATTTCCCTGACGGCGAAGGGCGAATCGGCAGTTCAGGAAATGGTAGAGCTTTTGGCAGAAGCGGCTGCGGTTGTGTTTGACCGTATGGATGCGCATCGGCGCATGCAGATTTATACAAAAGTACAGGAATTATTGGAATTATTCAATACAGGAGGATGGAGAGAATGAAAAAGCGTATTTTGATTGCACTTGCGCTGTGCATGGCACTTGGCACAGCCTGCGGCAAGAAAGAGGTAGAGGAGGAAAAGACCCTGCGCTCTGTTGAGGTAACAACGGTCGGCAAGGGGGATATTGCAAGTGAATTTTCCTATACCGGCAAGGCAGCCCCTGCGAAGGAGGTTTCCGTTGTGCCTACCGTTCCCGGCAAGGTGCTGAGCTTCAATTATGATGTTGGCGATAAGGTTGGTCAGGGCGCGGTTCTCTTTACCGTAGACAGCACCGATTTGCAAAATAACATGCGCTCCCTGCAGGCAAGCTACAATGCCGCAAAGCTGGGACGCGATAATGCAAAAAGTACATACGATAGCAATAAACTCCTGTATGATGAGGAGATTATCTCCAAAAATGAATTTGATCAGATTAAATATGCGTATGAATCCGCGGATGCACAGCTTGCCTCCATTCAGGTGCAGATGGATAACCTGAAAAAGAATATCAGCGACTGCACCGTTACCTCTCCCATGACGGGTGTCATTGCCACAAGAGGAGTAGAGAAGGGCAGCTTTGCCTCTCAGGCGGCCCCTGCATATACGGTTATGGATTTGTCTACCATCAAGGTTGAGGTCAGCGTTTCCGAACAGGTTCTCAATACCATTCAGGTTGGTGATAAAGTATCCGTTCTTATGACAGCAGCATCCGAAACACCGCTGACAGGCACGGTTGCAACGATTGCCCCTGCCGCAGAGCAGACAGGCATGTATACCGTAAAGGTGGAGCTGGATAATAAGGACGGCAAAATCAAATCCGGCATGATGGCAGAGGTTTCCTTCACCATGGCAGCCTCCGATGATACCATCCTTCTGCCCAGAAATGCAGTCATTGAAAAGGATAACGAAACCTATGTTTATCTCATCAATAACGGCAAGGCGAAAAAGACAGCAGTTGAACTGGGTATCGAAGCAGAGGATACCATCGAAATCAAAAGCGGGCTGAAAAAGGGCGATAATGTTGTAACCAAAGGGCAGACCTACCTTTCTGATGGCGAGGAGGTTACCATTGCCAATACTGCTGCTAAAACAAAAGAAAAAACAAAAACAACAGAAAAGGGGGAATAAAATAAATGTTCTCCAAGCTTTGTATTAGAAAGCCCGTAACGACCATCATGGTAACGCTGATGGTATTTATCGCGGGTATCGTTTCTTATTTTAATCTGGATCAGGCATTGATGCCCGATATGGATTTGCCCATTGCCGTTGTTATGACAACCTATGTGGGCGCATCCCCTGAGGAAATCGAGGAGCTTATTTCCAAGCCAATGGAGGAAAGCCTTGGCTCCATCGCAAATGTGGATACAGTTACCTCCTATTCCTCAACCAATTCGTCCATGGTGCTGCTGCAGTTTGTGGACGGTACGGACATCGACATGGCTGCGGTGGATATGCGAGATAAAATCGACCAAATGAAGTCCACCCTGCCCGATGCCGCAGGCGACCCAATGGTGATTAAAATGGATATCAATGCCATGCCAATCACCATCGGCGTAAAGGCGGAAAATATGGATCTGGAGGCCTTGAATGACCTTCTGGAGGATAATGTAGCCAATCGTTTGGAGCGTATTGAGGGCGTTGCCTCTGTCAGCCTTTCCGGCGGTATCACCAATGAGGTGCGCATTACCGTTGACCCTGTCAAGCTGGCGGGCTACGGACTGACAACCTCTACGCTTTCCGGTCTGCTGGCGGCAGAAAACATGAACCTGCCCTCCGGTGACCTGACACAGGGCAACACAACCGTTGCCGTGCGTACCATCGGTGAATTTACTTCCGTGCAGGAAATCAATAATTTGCCGATTCCCACCTCTACCGGCGCAGTCATCCATCTGAGTGACGTTGCAAGGGTTGAGCAGGTCGAAGCGGATAGAGATTCCTTCACCTATATCAACGGCGAAAAGGGGATTCTGCTTTCTGTAGATAAGCAGTCCACGGCAAATCTGGTTAAGGTCAGCCAGTCCCTGAAGGATGAAATTGCAAAATTACAGCGGGATTATCCCGAACTGGAAATTGATATGCTGTCCGATACCTCCGATTATATCGAAATGTCCCTGTCCAATATCACAGAGACAGCGCTGCTGGCGGCAGTCATTGCGTTCTTCGTTCTGCTGCTGTTCCTGAAAAACGCAGTAACGGCAGGCATCATTGCCGTTTCCATCCCTACGTCCATCATGGCAACCTTCGCCCTGATGCATGTGACAGATATCAATATGAACATGATTTCTATGGGCGGTGTCGCGATTGGTATCGGTATGCTGGTAGATAACTCCGTCGTTGTTCTGGATAGTATCTATCAGTATTACGAAAGAGGCTACACTGCCGCAGAATCGGCGGAAATCGGTGCGAAAGAGGTTTCCATGGCAATTATCGCCTCGACGCTGACAACCGTAGCCGTATTCCTGCCTATGGCACTCATCGGCGGTACAACTGGTGCCATGATGAAAAACCTTTCCTTTACCATTATGTATGCGCTGATTGCATCCGTTGTGGTTGCGCTGACCTTCGTGCCTATGGCATGTGCGCTCCTGTTAAAGAGAGAAACAAAAACCTTCGTCTGGAAGAATCTCAAGTTCCTTTCCTTCCTGGATCGTTGGGAGGGCGCGATTGATACCCTTTCCAGAAAATATGAAAAGCTGCTGAAATGGGCATTGCGCCATAGAAAGAAAACGGTTCTGACGGTGCTTCTGGTATTCATTCTCAGCCTTTGCAGTATTCCCCTTGCAGGGATGGACTTCATGGCGAGCATGGATGAAGGCGTTGCCACCATTTCCGTAGACCTGCCGAACGGTACGGATTTGGATACCACAGAGGAAACCACCCTTGAGGTGCTGTATCGCCTGCAGGATATCCCTGAAGCGGATGTGGTTTATGCCAATGTTGGCTCCGGTATGCTCAGCTCCGGCACAAACTCCGCCTCCATCACCATGAATCTTGTGGATGCGAAGGACAGAAAGCGTTCTACAGAGGAGGTCTGTGACGATATCGAAAAGCTGCTGGCGGATATCCCCGGTGCGGATATTACCGTATCCTCCTCCGATTCCGCAATGGGCTCTCTGGCATCTGCCGATGTGACGATGAATGTATATGGCTACGATGCCGCAACGCTGGTTGATGTGGAGGATGAGCTGATTGATAAGCTTTCTCAGGTGGATGGTCTTTCCGATGTGGAAGGCTCTACAGGGGATACCGTTCCCGAAGCAAAGGTAACGATTGACCGCGCAAAGGCATCCCAGTACGGCATCACGACCGCGTCTGTTGCCGGCGCGCTGAGTACAGCCATTTCCGGCTCTACTGCAACCCAGTATAAGCTGGACGGCACAGAAATCGACGTTGTTATCCGCTATGATACGAACAGCGTAAATTATCTGACGGATTTGAATAATCTGACCGTAACCTCTGCTTACGGCACACAGGTTCCTCTGAGCGATGTCGCTACCATAACGATGGACGAAAGTGCAACCACCATCATGCGTGAAAATCAGAAGAACTATATTACCATCAGCGCGAATGCCGATAACATGAGCACCAGTGAGGCACAGAAGCTGGTAGAGAAGGCCATGGCGGATATCGAGCTGCCCGATGGCTGCACCTATCAATTCAGCGGCATGATGGAAAAAATGAATGATACCTTCCGCAGTCTGGAAATTGCAATGGTGGTAGCGGTTCTGCTGGTATACATGATTATGGCATCCCAGTTTGAATCCCTGCGCTATCCCTTCATCGTGATGTTCTCCATGCCTCTGGCGATTACGGGTGCGATTATCGGTCTCTTGATTACAGGCAATACCATCACCATGCCTGCCATGATGGGCTTTGTCATGCTGATTGGTATGGTAGTAAATAACGGTATCGTTCTGGTAGACTATACGAATCAGCTGATGGATCGCGGCATGAACTGCTATGACGCGCTGACCAGTGCAGGGCCGCGCCGTCTGCGTCCCATCCTCATGACAACGCTGACAACCGTTCTGGGCATGGTGCCTATGGCGCTGGCAACGAGCGAAGGCTCCGAAATGATGCAGGCGCTTGCCATTGCGGTTATCTTCGGTCTGACGCTGTCCACAGTGGTTACGCTGATTTTCATCCCCGTTCTGTATATGTGGATGAATGAAAGAAAGAGAAAATCCAATGCCAGAAAAACAGCAAAGCGGATTGCGAAAAACGCAAAGCAGCATGCTGAGGAGCTGGCAAGGGAAAGAGCTGCACAAAACAATGCAAAACCGGTATAAAATACCGATAGAAAATGGTATAATGAAGCCGTTGGGAGCTTTTCCCGACGGCTTTTTCGTAAACAAAAATTTGATTTCACATAGAAAAAAGGAGCAGAGGGTCTTATGAAAATCGGCTTGGTTCTGGAGGGAGGCGCAAACCGCGGCGTATTTACCTCCGGTGTTTTGGATTATTTTATGGAACAGGATTTGGGAAAGGCGTTTCGGTATGTCATCGGCACCTCCGCCGGCGCAGGCAATGCCATGAATTTTATTTCGGGACAGCATGGGCGCTCCCGTGATACCACGATCACAAAGGATAAGCGATATGCCTATTTTGGCTTGAAAAATATCATTCGGACAGGGCATCTGTTCGATATGGAAAATATCTACTGGAGGGTGCCCACAGAATATAATCTCTTTGATTTCGATGCGTATTTCAGAAACCCCATAGAACGGGAATATACCGCCACAAACTGCCTGACGGGACAGGCGGAATATCTGACGGATTACGGCACAGACCGCCGCTATCTGATGAATATCGGCATGGCATCCTCCGCCCTGCCCGGTGCAACGCCTGCCGTTGTCATCAATGGGATTCCCTACGCAGATGGCGGTGTTGCGGATTCCATTTCTGTCCGCCGTGCCTTCGCAAGGGGCTGTGATAAGGTGGTCATTGTGGAAACCAGAAGAAGGGAATTTCGGATGCAGCTTTCCAAGGGAACAAAATTTCTGGCGAAGCGCAATGAAAAGAAATATCCTGCCTTTGCGGCGGCAATGCGCAATCGCCCCGAACGATATAATGCGACGCTTGATTTCATTCACGAGATGGAAGCGGCAGGCAGGGTCTTTGTCATCCGCCCTGAGCAGCCTGAGGTCAAGCGTTTGGAGAAGGATTATCAGAAGCTGAGTAATTTCTATCGGCATGGTTATACACAGGCGGAAAAGGCGTTTCCTGCCTTGCAGGCGTTTTTAGCGGAATAAAAGCGGAATAAAGGAGAAACGGCATGGAAAGAATTGATAAAATCATAGCATCACAGGGGCTTTATTCCCGCAGTGATGTGAAATATCTGGTGAAGCATAAGCGGGTTGCTGTAGATGGGGAGGCTGTGACCTCCTCCTCTCGGAAGGCAGACCCCGAAGCAAGCGTCATTACCATTGACGGCAAGCCGCTCATTTTCAAAAAGCAGGTTTACCTCATGCTGCATAAGCCGCAGGGCTATGTTTCCGCAACCGAGGATAAAACACAGCCGACCGTTCTCGCGCTTGTGCCACAGGCATATAAGGGCAGAGAGCTTTTCCCTGCCGGCAGATTGGATAAGGACACCACGGGGCTGATGATTCTGACGGATGACGGCGTTCTTGCGCACAATATCCTTTCTCCCCGAAAGCATGTCCAAAAGGTTTACCGTGTGGAGCTGGATATTCCCGTTACAAAGGAAATGCAGGAGGGCTTTGCGGCAGGCGTGGCACTCAATGATGGTGTCTGCAAGGCGGCAAAGCTTGTCATTCTTGGCGAAAAAACCGCCGAGGTAACCCTGCAGGAGGGTCGCTATCACCAGATTAAGCGGATGTTCGGCTGCTTCGGCGCAAAGGTGGTTTCCCTGCACCGTTTGGCGATGGGAAATCTCTATCTGCCTGTGGATTTGCCCGAGGGGGAATGCAGAGAGCTGACCGCAGAGGAGCTGAACCGGCTGCAAATGCACGAATCCTGATTCTGACTTCGGTGCCGACTTTGTCGGCACCCTAAGTCGAAAACAGGTTTTCGACTTGTTGAAACAGAGGAATAAACAGACGAGTTCCATCAGCTTAAAAGCCTTGAAACTCGCTGTTTTCCTCGTCGGAAGTGAATTCCGACTGCGGATTCCATTTGGGAAACTACTTACCGCCCAAGAAGGGGCGGCAGGCGAAGCCTGCTTTGCGTAGCAAAGTAATGAACAGTTTGTTTCCCAAGCCCTTCCGCTACCTCAAAAATTACTTTGTCTACAGTCTGCGGTGCCGACTTTGTCGGCACCATTATTTTTTGGAATAAAAACCCCCTTTTTCGCCTATATTAAAAGGGAAAAGGAGGGTTTTTCCATGCAAAGAGAACGGCTTAAATTGGAAGGAGAGGAAATCCTTTCCACCCTGCGGCGGATTCAATTACAGCTGGAATGTGCCCAAAGTGCGTTCGAGGATGTGACGGATGAGAGCCTCATCGACAGCTATATTTACGAAATCATTGCCTTGCAGAAGAAATATGAATATTTTCTTAGGGCGGCGAAGAAAATGGGGCTGACGAACGGGGTGCAGAGAAGGGCAATTTAAAAGGGGGAAGGCTTTATGGCGAATTACACACCGGGGGAAGCAATCATGTTCTGTGCAATTTTTGTTTGTCTGTTTGCGCTTGCACTTCTTGCGCTGGCAAGACCTCTGCGGATGCTGTGCAAATGCGGTATTTCTGCCGTTTTGGGCGCGTTTTTGCTCTTTCTGGGCAAAAGCCTTGGCGCGGCGGTGGGTATCAATGCCGCAACGCTTGCGGTTTCCGCATTTCTGGGGCTGCCCGGCGTGGCAGGTATTTTTCTGCTGAGTTTTTTCTTGTAGAAGCGGAAGGGCATTGTGGAGAAATCTGTTGAAAATGTGGATAACTTTGTGGATAACTGAAAAAAGCTTGTGAGTAACACCTGAATAAACCTGTCGCCCGGCAGGTTTTTTTGTTTTGTCGTCTATTTTTAAATTTTGTTCACAAACGCAGGTGCTTCTTATGATAAAATAGGGGAAAACAAGCAAAAGGAGGAGAGAACTCCGTGGAATTTTGGAATCACCTGCAAATGCAGCTGGAGCATAAGGGCTTTTGCAGGGTAGAAAATAAAAAGAACTGGTACTGGCAGGAGGAAAACCCTGTTCTGTATCTCATCTGCCTGCTGGATGGGGCAGAGGAAGGCTGGCGCGAGGAAAACATGACCTTTGCCGATTTTGCGGGAAAAATGGAAGGCAGTGTCGAGGAATTTCATTGCACAAGGGTGGTCGCGCTGAGCGTCCTTGTGGATAACCAGGAAGGGACTTTGCCTGTGGATTCTGTGGAAACTGCATTTCAGGCCTATGATAACAGGCTTTATCGTGTTTTTTGGCATTTTTCGCCCGAAACGGGCAGGCTTTCCGCCGCACAGGGACAGCCGACACAGCTTCTTGGTGTGGAGAAGCTTCTGCGCGCGGCGGCGGCAGGCAGGGAGCCGGAGGTTCTCGTTCTCAGGGATACGAAGGAGCAGAAAACGCCTGTTGCAACGGCAGTGATTTTCGTCATCTGTGCGGCGCTTCTGGCGTGGTGCATGCTTTCGGGGCAGAGAGAGGAAATTCTTTCCGCCTATGGTTTGAGCCGAGAGGGGATTCTCGCAGGCGAATATTACCGCTTTTTTACTTGTATGTTCCTCCATGCAGGACTGCTCCATCTGGCATCCAACAGCATTTATTTGTATTATTTTGGCGTGCGGGCGGAACGCCTTCTGGGTACGGGAAAATTTCTGGTGCTGTATCTGGTTTCGGGGCTTTGCGGCGGCGTGTTCAGCGTGCTGTTCAGTGGCAATGCAGGCGTTTCCATCGGCGCATCGGGGGCAATCTATGGTCTGCTTGGCGCAATGCTCCTGCTCACCAAAAAGCGCGGCGCACGGTATACGGGTATGAATTATTCCACCATGCTTCTTCTGGCGGCAACGGCGATTGGGTTCGGCTTTTTGCAGGAGGGCGTGGATAACTTCGCGCATATCGGCGGTTTTCTGGGCGGCATTGCAGTGTTTTCCCTGCTTCTGCGCAAAAAATGAGCAAAGCTGTGGACAAGCTATGGATAACCTGTGGAGTTATCCCCAAAAAAGCTGTGGATAAGGGGGTATTTATCCCCAGAAAAATTATGCAATACAAGATGAATATTATGATTTGCCGTAAAATCAAGGAATTTTCGGTTAGTTTTGCGTGAAAAAGAAAAAACAGACACTATATCTTGGGTTTACAGAATCAGTTATCCCCAAAAATATTGTGGATAACCCCTACATCCTGTGGATAACCCATCTGAACTGTGGAAAAAAGGAGAAATTTTATGAACCATATCACAAAATTGCAGGAAAACCTGCTGACAGCTGTGCAGACCTCGCCCTATCGGGAAAAGACCATCGTCTTTGGTGAGGGTGCCGAAGCCCCTCTGCTGATGATGATTGGCGAAGCCCCCGGCGGTGATGAGGAAAAGCAGGGCCGCCCCTTCGTCGGCAAGGCAGGGAAGAACCTTTCCGCCTTTCTGGAGGTGGTCGGTCTGAAACGAGAGGAGATTTATATTTCCAACGTAGTCAAGCTGCGCCCAACAAAGGAAAGCCCCAAAACGGGCAAGGCGGTGAATCGTCCCCCCTCTGCGGAGGAGATTGTGTTTTTCCTGCCCTTTTTGCAGGCGGAAATCCAAACGATTGCGCCGAAGGTGCTTGTTACACTGGGAAATGTCCCCCTCAAGGCGGTCACAGGGGAGAAAAAAGCCGTCATCGGGGACTATCATGGCAGACCTGTCGCGCTGGCGGACGGACGTATCCTGTTTGCTCTTTATCACCCTGCGGCGGTCATTTATAACCGCGCGTTGCAGGCGGTGTATGATGCGGATTTACTGGAGCTGAAGGCATTTTTGCAGAAGGAGGGCTTACTGTAGTATTTTGCGGAAGAATGAGAACGAGGCGAAACGGAGGGAGAGCGTATGGGTTTACGAAAACTGACACAATGGGAAGAAACCGTAGCGAAACAGGAGCAGAAGCAATCTCGGCTGATGAGTGTTGCCATTGTCTGCGTCATTGCGATGTGCGCGGTGCTTTGGCTCGTGCAGGATAAGCTTTACGGGGATGTGGTGCGGACAGGCGCGGCTGCCTATGGCTGTAGCTTTATCGGCGTGGCCATCGGGCTTTTTGTGCGAAGTACAACAGGGGAAACATGGGCAACGTCATCGGAAAAACGGAAGAAATTCGAGATGGCTCTTATTGGTATTTTCATTGTTCTGGTAATTGGTGGAGCAATCTTTTTGGAGGAATTTCGACTGGCGGCGGTACAGCTTTTGTGTGCTTACATTCCGATTTTTTGGATTCTCAAAAAACGGAAAGCGGATTGCGATGAAAATTGCCTGCTTGCCTGCATGTTTATCCTGATGACGGTCATGGTTCTGGTCGGCACCTTTGTCGGCGTAAAGCTGATGGGGCTGACAACCCTGCCCGCCGTGGAAAAGAAGATTGCGGCGGAAGGTTTTACGGATGTGGAATATAATACATGGATGTATGGCCGTTGGCTTGATTTGGATGAAAATAACGAGAAGAAATACTACGTTTTTCAAGCGAAAAAGGATGGACAGATCTGGCAGATTGCCGCCGACCCTAAGGGCGGTCAGCTTGTGCAGATTACAGCGGCGGAGGATTGATGCCCCTTGCCGAAATAGGAAATTTTATGTAGAATAGGGACAGAGGATTGTTGCTCTGGCGGTTCAGTCACTCTCTGCAAAGGGGGTGATGCTATGAATTATGTTACATACTCGGATTTGATCCAGTTTGGAATACTTATCGTAGCGATTATCGCCCTGTGTAAAACAGGGCGATAAATAAAACGACCGCCTAACAAAAGTTAGACGGTCAAACACCTAACTTAGGACTGACCGCCTTCTCACGAGCGACAATCCTTTTCTTATTTATTAGTATACGATTTTAGAAAATCCATGTCAAGCGGAAACTTATTTCAGCCGTTCCCATTCCGCCTCTTTGAATCCAATCAGTACAAAATCCTCCCCAATCACCAGTGGGCGTTTTACCAGCATCCCGTTTGTTGCCAGCAGGGCAAGCTGTTCCTCCTCACTCATATCGGGCAGCCTTTCCTTGAGGTTCTGCTCCTTATAAACCAGACCGCTTGTATTGAAAAATTTTTTGAGCGGCAGTCCGCTTTTCTCCCACCATGCCTTTAATTCCTCGGCTGTAGGGTTGTCCTCTACGATGTGTCTGTCATCAAAGGCAACGCCGTTTTCCGTAAGCCATGCCTTCGCCTTTTTGCAGGTGCTGCATTTGGGGTATTCTAAAAACAAAATACGCATTTTTTCGCTTCCTTTCCATGAATTTTTCCTATAGTATAAACTTTTTATGTTTTTTCCACAAGTGCTATTGTTTTTTTGAAAAAACTGCGTTATCATACCATTATACAGTGAAATTTATTGCAGTTACTATAAAAAAACACACCCAATAAGGAGGCTTGTTCCAATGAAAATCGTTATTATCGAACCCTTGGGTATCACACCCGAAAAGCTGGCAGAAGCAACCGCGGCAGTGAAGGCAAGAGGTCATGAAATTGTGGCGTATGACACAAAGGAGGAGGATCAGGATAAGCTGGCAGAACGCGGCAAGGATGCCGATATCATTATCATCGCAAATCAGCCCTTCCGTAAAAATGTTATCGAAAAATGCAAGAATCTGAAGCTGCTTTCCGTTGCATTCACAGGTGTAGACCATATTGACGTGGATTTCTGCAAGGAAAAAGGCATCTGCGTCTGCAATGCGGCAGGCTATTCCACAAATGCCGTTGCAGAATTGGCATTCGGTCTGGCAATCTCCGTTTTGAGAAATATCCCTGCGTGTGATGCGGTTTGCCGTAAGGAAGGCACAAAGGCAGGTCTGGTTGGCGGCGAGCTGTTCGGTAAAACCTTCGGTGTTGTCGGCACAGGTGCCATCGGCAGCAAGGTTGCAAAAATTGCACAGGCTTTCGGCTGCAAGGTTGTTGCGTACAGCAGAACCGTAAAGCCTGAGATGCAGGGTGCAGGCATCGAATATCTGTCTCTGGAGGAGGTGCTGAAGGTGAGCGATATCGTTTCCCTGCATGTGCCTTTGAATGATAAAACAAAGGGTCTGATTGGTGAAAAGGAAATCGCGCTGATGAAGAAAAACGCAATCCTGCTGAATACTGCGCGCGGCCCTGTTGTGGACAGCGAAGCACTGGCAAAGGCTTTGAATGAAGAAAGGATTGCAGGCGCAGGCATTGATGTATTTGAAATGGAACCTCCCGTTCCTGCGGAGCATCCTCTGCTGCACAGCAAGCACACTGTGGTAACCCCTCACGTTGCATTCGCGTCTCATGAAGCGCTGTTTACCAGAGCACAGATTGTGAGCGAAAACATCCTGAAATGGGAGGATGGCAAGCCCCAGAATGTAATCTGCTAAGCTTAAAACCTTGGGGACGCTGTCCCCAATTCCCCTGCCAAGGGAATCATTCCCTTGGAACCAGATACGAAATTTCAATTTCCTTCAGAAATTAAGATTTCAAACGAATAATATATATTTTCCGTGATTGACAGAAAGGGTAGTTTATAGTACCGTTACATTAGGAAGTCACAAAGACAAAAGGTCGGTGTTCCCGACCTTTTCTTTTTATATTTTTTATAAAGGAAGAAGCGAAGGAGGAGATTCCATGCGATTCGGGTTTATCGGCGCAGGCAATATGGCAAGCGCCATCATCAGGGGCATGACCATTGGTACAAAAAGCTATGACGGTAAGGATATTTTCATCACAAGTAAATCCGGCACCTCTGCCCAGAGGCTGGCAGAAACCTGCGGCGCAACTGCGGTGACAACGGCGGCGGAGGTTGTAGCGGCGAGCGATGTACTGGTGCTTGCGGTGAAGCCGCATATTCTGGCGGCTGTTCTGCCTGCGTTAAAGGAGGAAATTGCGGCAAAGAAGCCCTTGGTGGTTTCCATTGCGGCAGGAAAGGAGCTGGCATATCTGGCGGAGCTATTGCCCGAAGGGACACCGGTTGTCCGTATTATGCCGAATATCAATGCAAAAATCGGCGCAGCAACCAGTGGTCTTTGTGCCAACGCACTGGTAACGGCGGAACAAAAAGCCGTTGTTAAGGAAATGTTTGCAACTATTGGCGCGGTTATCGAGGTGGAGGAAAGCCAATTCGGCATTTTCACCGTTCTGGCAGGCTCTGCCCCTGCGTTCGCCTATCTTTATATGGACGCATTGGCGCGCGCCGCAGTCAAGGCAGGCATGTCCAAAAAGCAGGCATTGGAAATCGCGGCGGCAACCGTAGAGGGCAGCGCGAAAATGGTACTCGAAAGCGGCGAGCATCCCATGTCTCTGGTGGATCAGGTCTGCTCCCCCGGCGGCACAACCATCGAGGGTGTAGCCGCATTGCAGGCAAATGGCTTTGAGGCAACACTGACAAAGGCCTTCGATGCCGTTCTGGAAAAGGATAAAAGGATGTAAGAAAGCGCATTTGCGCAAAAAATATGGCTTGGTGAAGATAAGAAATTCGCCCGTTTAGAACCTTTTCGGCGAAACAGAGGATTCCTTCCTTACTTTTTATGCTAAAAAGTAACAAAAACCCGGGACCCCTCCTCAATGGGTCCCGGACCCCCACAGGAGGTCCAAGAGGAACAAGGTTCCCCTTGGATATCCCCTCCCCACAAGCCCCTTCGGGCAGTATAAAGTGCCTTTTCGGCAAAACTTCATCGTTTTTTATCATCTGTTCGTCCCAACAGATAATCAATAGAAACGTCATATAAATCCGCCAACGCCCATAATACATGGGGCGGAATCATACGCTCGCCTGTTTCATAATAGGCATAGGTTCTCTGCGGAACATTGATTTTCTCGCCAACCTGCGCCTGTGTCATATCGTTATCTTCTCGTAAATCACGGATTCTTTTATAAATCATTTTCATCACCGTTTTTACTATAGATTGAACGATTTGTTCTATTGATATTTTGAATAATTTGTTCTAAAATATTATTAAATGGATTTTGAGAGGTGATGATATGTCCGAGTTTGCGGCAAATTTGAAGCAATTCCGAAAAAGAAAAAAATATTCACAGGCTACATTGGCAAGGAAATTAAATTACGGACATATGACGATTGCGAACTATGAAAGCGGTCGAAATGAGCCTTCGATTGATGATTTGATAAAAATAGCAATTATTTTGGATATTTCTTTAGATGAATTGGTTGGAAAAAATCCATCGAAAAAAGAAGAATGTTTTTTACACGAATTTCAGAAATTAAGCGAAAAAAATCAGAATCGTATATTGGATTTGATAAAAGCACTTCAACTTTAGAGGAAAGGTTGCAGGCGCACCTGCGCCGCTTTTCTCCATACCCTTTCGGGTCTGCGGGGAAGGGTTTGGAAAGGGAAACCTTGTTGCCCTTTCCTCGGGTGCGGAGGTTTGGAACCCATAGCGAAACGGGTTCCAAGTTTTTGTTACTTTTTAGCATAAAAAGTAAGGAAGAAATCCTCTGTTTCGCCGAGAAAGTTCCAAACTGGCGAATGACTGATATTGTCTAAGAAGAATTTTTGGCGCGACTGCGCCCAATCGGCGCTTGCGCCGCTGCTTTTTCTTGCACACGAGAGGTGATTCCCCTGTGCCCAATCGCCGTTTCCCCAAAACAAAAATGACTTGAGCATTTCGCTCAAGTCATTTTCTCATAAAGGGGGCTATATCAAAATCAGAAGAACAGATGGAAGGTATTAAATCTCCAGCCTGCATCTTCCTTCCAGAGTACAAACAGAAATTTCTGTGTGGTGTAATCTTCGGGATTGTCCGGGGTGGTGTAGAAATAATCACCCTTGTATGCCTCGTTGCTGTTGGTGTAATATGCGGTTGCCTCGAAGCCGATTTCGTCCTCGCTTTCCTTATCTATTTCAAAGGTGTGCCCTGCATAGAAGATATTCGAGCCTCTGCCGCCGCCCAGGTAATATAGACCGCCGTCCTCGCCCTTGGTGAACATCAGGTTATCCTTGCTGAGGATGCTGTTGTCTACGAAAAATTCCGTGAAATACTGTAACAGATAGGTACGGAAATCCTCATAGGTCGGGAAACGGGGATCAGTGATTTTGTAGTATGTCAATTCATCCTTCTCGTATGTGGCATTTTCATCATAATCAAATGTGCCAAAGCTGATCTGGTAATAAATTTTATAAGCACCTTCGTAAATTTCCTGTAAATCCTCGCTCAGCGGAGGCAGGCTCTCCTTATCTACTGTAATATCGGCGGCAACGGAATCCTCCGGCAGTTCCTTTGCAGGGGTATTGCCTCCGCAGCCGGAAAGCGCGCCAATGCCGACAGCAGCACAGAGCAAAAGGGTGATAAATTTCTTTTTCATGGGGTGTTTCTCCTTTCAGGTTTTCTTTTCGGATAACATAGTAGCACAAAGTTTCCGCAAAGAAAAGGGACTTTCGGAAATTGAAAGAAAGTCTTAAGAATTAGAAGAAATTGCAGAGGAATTTTGCATGAAAAAGGGCGGAACCGAGAGATTTCGCCCTTTTGTTAGATATATTCTGATTGATGTTTGTGAAAATTGAAATTATCTTTGAAATTACCTATATTCTCAAAAAATACCTTTGTTATATTTGAATTGTCCATATAGCATAAAGCCTAATCCGACAACAACTGCCGGATGGGTGATATAAGCTATCATTTCCTCACTCCAAAACGAAACTATGAAACCTAACACAAGAGATACTCCGATTATAAGCGTTCCTGTGCCGACGGCTTTTCCGTACTTCGGTATATCTTCTTCCTTTACTTTTCGTCTGTTATAAGAGTGAATGGTGCTGATATTGCCTTTGATATTTACAATTCCCATAACAGATATGAACACTCCCAAAATCAATAACACAATATTTTCCATAATAACCTCCTAAAAATAAAACAAATCTTCAAACTTCTTATCTAATGCAATACAAAGGATAAGAGCCAATTTTGCAGTTGGATTGAATTGCCCTGTTTCAATGGAACTAATCGTGTTTCTTGACACGCCTACCATTTCTGCAAGTTGAGCTTGAGAAAGGTTTGCTTCTGTACGAAATTCCTTCAAGTGATTTTTCAGTTGTAATTGTTCTTTCATACCCTCACCTCTAAAAGGCGGCAAACAAATCCAACAAATGCCAAAATTGCAAGAATGAAAAATAAAACGCTCAATACCAAATCGCTCTTTCGTTTCATTTTGATAAAACGGACCAACCATTGTGTTGCAAGAATGCTAAAGTATATAACCCATGGACTATAAATCATAATATGGACAAGCATAGATGATAACCAAGAAAGCAGACAACACACTAAGGCACCAACTCTGCTTGCGTGACATCCTGCTTGATATGCCACTTCCATTTCAGCCAAATCTTTGTTGCGATGCTCTTTTCTGCTTGCATTTAAAATTTCTTCCTTTTTCATAGAACACCTCCGTTCCAAGTTTTCTTTGCATACTTTCATTATATTCATGCCAAGTTTTCTTGTCAATAGAGTTGATAAAAAAGTTATACAATATGATAGATAACTTTTTCATCGCTTCGACTATACTCGCAACGTAATGACTTCTTGAAAACTTGCCGAAAAGGAAACGCTGCCCTCTATCGACACACTGAAAAGGGCGGAACCTTTCGGTTCCGCCCTTCGTTTTTTTAATTATTTTTTAAGCCTCTGCCAGCTTCTTATAGGATGCATATTTATCCTTTGCATTTTCTGCTGCTTCCTTCAACAGAACCTCTGCGGTTTCGGGGAAGGTACGAACCAGAGAAGCGTAACGTACTTCACCCATCAGGAATTCATTGAAGTCCAGTGTAGGCTCCTTGGAATCCAGAATGAAGGGATTCTTGCCTTCCTTCTTGAGGTCGGGGTTGAAGCGATACAGATGCCAGTAGCCTGCCTGAACAGCCAGCTTTGCTTCCAGCTGTGCATTTGCCATGCCCTTGGAAATACCGTGGTTGATACAAGGTGCGTAAGCAATAATCAGGGAAGGCCCTTTGTATGCCTCTGCTTCCTTCAGTGCTTTGATGAGCTGGTTGGGGTCTGCGCCCAGTGCAACCTGTGCAACATAGATGTAGCCATAGCTCATTGCCAGCATACCCAGATCCTTCTTTACAGTAGGCTTACCGCCTGCGGCAAACTGTGCCACAGCGCCGATGGGGGTTGCCTTGGAGGACTGACCGCCTGTGTTGGAGTAAACCTCGGTATCTACAACCAGTACGTTTACGTCACGACCGCTTGCCAGAACGTGGTCCAGACCGCCGTAGCCGATGTCGTATGCCCAGCCGTCACCGCCGTACATCCACATGGATTTCTTTGTCAGGTGTTCGCTGTTTTCCAGAATGAAGTCCTTCAGCTCTGCTGCTGCACCGTCAACCTTCAGTTCCTTCAGTGCTGCGATAACCGCACGGCTGTCAGCCTTGCTTCTGTCGCCGTTATCCCAGTTTTCCAGCCATGTTTCAGCTGCTGCCGCAAAATCTGTGCCTGCGGTCATTGCCAGCAGATCCTTTACCTTCATGGTTACGCGGTCTCTCTGCTGCTCTACAGCCAGAACCATACCAACGGAGAACTGTGCGTTATTTTCAAACAGGGAGTTGCTCCATGCGGGGCCCCAGCCTTCCTTGTTTGTGGTGTAAGGTACGCAGGGAGCTGCTGCACCCCAAGCCTGTGTACAGCCTGTTGCGTTTGCCAGATACATTCTGTCGCCGTAAAGCTGTGTCATCAGCTTCGCATAAGCTGTTTCGCCGCAGCCTGCACATGCGCCGGAGAATTCCAGCAGAGGCTGTTCGAACTGAGAGCCCTTTACGGTGAATTTGCTCATGGGGTTCTTCTTATCAGACAGGGTCAGGGAGAAGTCCCAGTTATCCTGTTCGTGCAGCTGTGTTTCCAGAGGATGCATCACAAGTGCCTTTTCCTTTGCAGGGCAGGCTGTTACGCAGACACCGCAGCCCTGACAATCCAGAGGGTCAACCTGCATACGGAATTTGTACTGCTTGATTTCGCCTGCGCCGTTTGCATCCAGAACTGCGTAGGATGCGGGAGCGTTTGCTGCTTCCTCCTCTGTCAGCAGGAAAGGACGGATTGCAGCGTGAGGGCAAACGTAGGAGCACTGGTTACACTGGATACATTTTGTTGCATCCCATGCGGGAACGTCAATTGCAACACCGCGTTTTTCAAATGCGGAGGTGCCAAGAGGAACTGTGCCGTCCTCTCTGCCTGCAAATACGGATACAGGCAGCAGGTCGCCCTTCAGTGCGTTCATGGGAACCATCAGCTTTTCTACATATTCGGGAAGAACCTTCTTGATTGCTTCGTGATCTACATCCTTTGCATCCTTCCAGCTTGCGGGAACGTCAATCTTTGTCAGACCGGAAAGCCCTGCGTCAACAGCGGCATAGTTCATGTTGACAACCTTTTCGCCCTTCTTGCCGTAGGATTTTACGATAGCCGCCTTCATGTATGTAACTGCGTCATCAACGGGGATGATGTTTGCCAGCTTGAAGAATGCGGACTGCAAAATTGCGTTTGTCTTGTTACCCAGACCGATTTCCTTACCAATCTTGATTGCATCAATGGTGTAGAAGTGGATGTTGTTGTTTGCGATGGTTCTCTTTACCTCCGCAGACAGGTGATGATCCAGCTCTTCGGGTGTCCATGTGCAGTTCAGCAGGAAGGTGCCGCCGGGCTTGATTTCGGAAACGATATCATATTTTTCCATGTAGCTCTGGTTATGACAAGCAACGAAGTTTGCGTTCTTTGTTACCAGATAGCTGGAGCGGATGGGCTTGTCGCCGAAACGCAGGTGAGAACGTGTGATACCGCCGGATTTCTTTGTGTCATATTCAAAATAAGCCTGTGCGTATTTATCTGTGTGGTCACCGATGATTTTGATGGAGTTTTTGTTTGCGCCAACCGTACCGTCGGAGCCAAGACCCCAGAATTTGCAGGATACGGTGCTTGCGTCAGCCAGATCGGGCTCTGCGCCAACCTCGATGGAGCTGTTGGAAATATCATCAATGATACCAACGGTGAAGTGGTTTTTCTGTGCGCCCTTCATGTTGTCAAATACTGCGATAATCTGTGCAGGAGTCACATCCTTGGAGGACAGACCGTATCTGCCTGCCAGAACCTTTGTGGTTCTGCCTGTTTCGATCAGTGCGGAACAAACATCGCCGTAAAGAGGCTCGCCCAGTGCGCCGGGTTCCTTTGTTCTGTCCAGAACGGTCAGAACCTTTACTGTTTCGGGCAGAGCTGCTGCGAAGTGTGCCAGAGAGAAGGGTCTGTACAGGTGAACCTGCAGGAAACCAACCTTTTCGCCCTTTGCGGTCAGGCTTTCCACAACCTCCTGCGCAACGCCTGTTACGGAGCCCATCGCTACGATAACATGCTCTGCATCAGCTGCGCCGAAGTAGTTGAACAGCTTGTAATTTCTGCCTGTAATTTTGT
Organism: Anaerotignum faecicola; assembly: GCF_003865035.1. Taxonomy (NCBI): domain Bacteria; kingdom Bacillati; phylum Bacillota; class Clostridia; order Lachnospirales; family Anaerotignaceae; genus Anaerotignum; species Anaerotignum faecicola. The sequence continues at coordinate 996,795 of NZ_BHVZ01000001.1, read as the reverse complement.
TGATTTCGTTCATGTATTCCTCTACGATTTCAGGCAGTCTGGTGTAGAAGGGTGTGCATGCCTCTCTGTTCTGGAAGAATACGTCGGGGTTCTGTACGGTGGAGCGCTGTACGGGGTGTTCGGGATTCAGTGCATTCTTTCTGAATTTCTTCAGTGCATCCTGATCCACCAGCTTTTCCAGATCCTCATAGTCCATTACTTCGATTTTCTGCAGCTCATGAGAGGTGCGGAAGCCATCGAAGAAGTGGATGAAGGGAACGCTGCCCTTGATTGCGGAAAGGTGTGCCACACCTGCTAAGTCCATAACCTCCTGTACGGATGCGGAGGAAAGCATTGCGCAGCCAATCTGACGGCAGGACATAACGTCGGAGTGATCGCCGAAGATGGAGAAGGCATGTGTACCAACGGTTCTGGATGCAACGTGGAATACGCCGGGCTTCAGCTGCCCTGCGATTCTGTACATCGGGGGAATCATCAGCAGCAGCCCCTGAGATGCGGTATATGTTGTTGCCAGTGTGCCTGCCTCCAGAGCGCCGTGCATTGCGCCTGCGGCACCTGCCTCGGATTCCAGCTCCAGCAGACGTACGGTCTGACCGAAGATATTCTTTTTGCCGTTTGCAGCCCAGCTGTCTACGTGCTCCGCCATAGGGGAGGAGGGAGTGATGGGGTAAATCGTTGCGACCTCTGTAAAGGCATAGGAAACGTATGCCGCAGCTTCATTACCATCCATGGTTTTCATCATTTTTGTGTTCATGGTGTGGACTCCTTTCATATAAATAGTAAGGGATAGAAATAGTGATTTGTTATCCTGTATCGGGTTCCCGTCTGAATGGGGAATTGCTATCTTTTGTATAATTTAATGTTAGATTATTGAAATTTTGTTGTCAATACTGTACGAGAAAAAGAACTTGTATTTTGTGTACAAAATTAAATACTTGTAAGTTTTGCATTAAGAAAAGTACAAACGGATGTAATTTTTTGGAATCGTATGGAGTTTTAAGGAAAAAGCAGGCGAATTTCTCTGACAAAACAGGGAAAAGCCTATCGGAAAAGGGGGAATAGAGCATGGAATCGGCAAGAGTGCGATTTCTGGAAGAGGGGGAGGAGCCTGTCCTTCCTAAGTGGACAAAGCTGCTGCCGCAGCGGTGGAGACAGAGAAAAACAGTGGACACTTACCCGTACACACTGACACGAGTGGACGGGGTACTGACAGGCATTTTGCAGGCAGAGCGGACAGCTGTACTGACAGCAGATTGGAGAAGGGGGGCGGTGCGCCTTCTGGCAGCCCTGGAGGAAGCGGGTGCCGCCATCATTGTGCCGCCTGCCGAGGGAGAATTTCCCAGAGAACGGCTTCCCTTTGCCGAGGGGCGCAGGCTGGCACAGCTTTTTGCCTTCGCAGGTGCGGCAGAGGCATTGCGCCGGCAGGGCAGAAATCCGGAGGAATCGGCATTTCTTCTGGCAGGGGGCGAGCCGCATATCTGGGGGAGGGTGCTTTCCTCTCTGGGAAATGAGGTGAACCGCCTTGCCATTTTTACGCAGGAGCCGGAAACGGCAGAGGGCGTGGTGCAGCGGCTTTATGCGGAGCGCGGCTTGATGGCGGAGGTCTTTTCCTCCCCGAAAAATGCTGCGCTTGGGGCGGCGGATGTGGTGCTTTCCTGCGGCATGGAGCAGCGTGCCTATGAGCATATTCTGAAGCGAGGGTGCATCTGGCTGGATTTCGCAGGCAATCGCCCTGTTCTGCGGCGGCTTAGGAGTCTGCGTCCGGATATTTCGGCGGCGGAGGGGTTCTTTTTCCGCATGGCGGCAGAGGGCGGTGAGCAGATGGAGGGCAGGCTTGCCGAGGCGAGGGCATACCTTGGCTGCGCGGCGTTTCGGGAAGGCTTTTCGGCAGAGGATTGGGACGGGGAGCGGCTGTTTTCCGCCTTGCAGGAGAAGGGCTTTTCCGTTTCGGGCTTTTCCGCCTTCGGCAAAAGGGTAAAAATAAAGCTGTATCCGGATAAGAAGCCTTGATTTTTCAAGGAAAAAGCGTTGACAATCCGATCGGAATCAGTATATAATATTACGATAGTTCGGGAGGGTAATCGCAAGCCTTCCTTTTTTCCTTGTCTAAAACGAGGAAAGCATGAAATGAGACTAAAACGAGGAGTGACACACCCATGACAGAAAAGAAAGTTGTTTTGACCTATGACGGTCTGAAAAACATGGAGGCGGAGCTGGAAAACCTGAAAACCGTCCGCAGAAAAGACGTAGCAGAAAAAATTAAAGAAGCAAGAGGTCAGGGTGACCTTTCCGAAAACGCCGAATATGATGCAGCGAAGGAAGAACAGGCAGAAATCGAAGCGCGTATCGTGCAGCTGGAAAAAATGCTGCGCAATGCAGAGGTTATCGATGAAGAAGAGGGTGCAAAGGATACCATCAGCCTGGGTACAACCGTAACGGTACTGGATGTGGAATTTGACGAGGAAATGGAATACACCATTGTAGGCTCTGCCGAGGCAGACCCCATGAACGGCAGAATTTCCAACGAATCCCCTGTCGGCATGGCACTTCTGGGACATAAAAAGGACGATATCATTATGATTGAAACACCTGACGGCGAAGTAGAATTCAAGGTGCTGAGATTTACAAAATAAAACCATTACAAAAGAACGGACAGGAGGAAGAAAAGTGGCAGAGGAAAATAAGGAGTTGACCCAGCAGGAGCTGAGTGAACAGAATAGAATCAGAAGAGAAAAGCTGGCACAGATGCAGGAAGCAGGCAAGGACCCCTTCCAGATTGTAAAATATGACGTGACACACCACAGCGACGAAATCAGAGCGAACTTTGATGCGCTGGAGAATAAGGATGTTTGCATCGCAGGCAGACTGATGAGCAAGCGTATCATGGGGAAGGCATCCTTCTGCAATATTCAGGACAGAAACGGTCTGATGCAGTCCTATGTCAGCAAGAATGACATCGGCGAGGAGGATTACGCTGCATTCAAAAAATATGACATCGGTGATATCATCGGCATTAAGGGCTTTGTATTCAAAACAAAAACAGGCGAAATTTCCGTACACGCAAAAGAGGTTGTTCTGCTTTCCAAGAGCCTGCAGGTTCTGCCCGAAAAGTTCCATGGTCTGAAGGATCAGGAGCTGCGCTACAGACAGAGATATGTAGACCTGATTGTAAACCCCGAATCCAGAGATACCTTTATCAAGCGTTCCAAAATTATTACAGAAATCAGAAGGTTTTTGGACGCAAAGGGCTTCTTAGAGGTAGAAACTCCCGTTTTGCAGACCATCCCCGGCGGTGCGTCCGCAAGACCCTTTATCACACACCACAATACACTGGATATTGATATGTACTGCCGTATTGCGCTGGAGCTGCCCCTGAAGAGACTGATTGTCGGCGGCTTTGAAAGAGTATATGAAATTGGTCGTGTATTCAGAAACGAGGGCATTTCCGTTCGTCATAACCCCGAATTTACCCTGATGGAGCTGTATCAGGCCTACACAGATTACAAGGGCATGATGGATATTACGGAAGAAATGTTCCGCACCGTAGCACAGAACGTGCTGGGCACAACAAAGATTACCTACGGCGGCTATGATCTGGATCTGGGTCAGCCCTTCGCAAGAATCACAATGACAGATGCCGTAAAGCAGTTTACAGGCGTTGATTTCGACCAGGTGAAGGATACAGAGGAAGCAAAGAAAATCGCGGCAGAAAAGGGCGTAGAATTTGAAGAACGCCATGTAAAGGGCGATATTCTGAACCTGTTCTTTGAAGAATTCGTAGAAAAGAACCTGATTCAGCCTACCTTCATCATTGATTACCCTGTAGAAATTTCTCCTCTGACAAAGAGAAAGCCCGATAAACCGGAATTTACAGAAAGATTCGAGCTGTTTATTGTCGGCAGAGAATACGGCAACGCATACTCCGAGCTGAACGATCCCATCGACCAGCGTGCGCGTTTTGAATATCAGGAATATCTGCGCGAAAACGGCGACGATGAGGCAAATATGATTGATGAGGACTTCCTGACTGCGCTGGAATACGGTATGCCCCCTACAGGCGGTCTGGGTGTTGGTATCGACAGATTTGTTATGCTGCTGACAGAATCCGTTTCTATCAGAGACGTTATCTTGTTCCCGACAATGAAGCCTCTGGACGCTGATAAGAAGGCATCCAAGACTTCCGAAGCAGCACCTGCAGCAAAGGTCGCTGAGAGGGTTGATTTCTCCAATGTGAAGATTGAGCCTATTTTTGAAGAAATGGTAGATTTCGATACATTTGCAAAATCCGATTTCCGTGCGGTTAAGATTCTGGCATGTGAGGCAGTTGCAAAATCCAAAAAGCTGCTGAAGTTTGTACTGGATGACGGTGAACGTAAGGATCGTGTGATTTTAAGCGGTATTCACGACTATTATGAGCCGGAAGAACTGGTTGGTAAGACAGCAATCGCTATCGTGAACTTGCCGCCGAGAAAGATGATGGGCATTGATTCCGAGGGTATGCTGATTTCGGCAGTACACGAGGAAGACGGTCACGAAGGACTGAACCTTCTGATGGTAGATGACCACATTCCGGCAGGTGCTAAGCTGTACTAATTTTATAGAGAGAAAAAAATGAGGACTTCTCGTAGGGGAAGTCCTGTTTTTATGTGGTTATCGGCAGAAGGCTTGCCGAGAGACAGTGAAGATGATATTATGCTTTAAAAGCCTATTTGATATGAGGGAGTTAAAGTATGAGAAAGACCTTATTATATTATGAACAAAATGCAGAAAATTTTATCCGTGAAACAAGAGAGGTCGATTTTAGTGAGGTACAAGAGCTTTTTTTGAGTAAGCTGGAAAAGGGTGCTTTGATTTTAGATTTTGGCTGTGGTTCGGGGCGTGACACAAAATGTTTTCTAAATAGAGGTTATTTTGTGGAGGCGGTAGACGGTTCTGCCGAGATGTGTCGGGCGGCAAGTCGATATACGGGTATTGAAGTGAAGCAAATGTTATTTCAGGAATTGGAGGAATATGAAAAGTATGATGGGATTTGGGCGTGTGCGTCCATTCTTCATTTAACCCATAATGAATTAAAAGAGGTGCTGAAAAAAATATTGCTTGCACTCAAGAAAGAGGGGATTGCCTATCTTTCATTTAAATATGGGGCTTTTGAGGGAGAGCGAAGGGGAAGATATTTTCTTGATATGACAGAGGAAGCATTTGCGAAGATATTGGCAGAAATAGATGGCTTTGACATAGAGGGGAAATGGATTACCGGCGATGTTCGACCGGAAAGAGGAGACGAACGGTGGCTGAATCTGATTCTGAGAAAACGAAATGAAGGGTGATTGCAATGATAGTAAATTCGTGGACAAGAAGTGAGTATTATCGAATAAAGGCAGCCTTGCACGGAAAAGTTCCGACAAGAATGGAGCTTTTCAGAATGATGAAGGAGCCGCAATATTTATCCTGCATAGAAAAATCTAAAGAGAATATTTTCAGACAGTACCTTGTTGCACTGGAGGAAATGGGCGAGTTGAGTGCAGAAGATGAAGAATTGAAAATGAGTAGGTTACAAAGGACTTCCCGCAGGGGAAGTCCTGTTTTTATGCTAAAGCTCTTGCAGGCACAGCCTTTTTATCCATGCTTTTCTTCGGATGGCATTTACCCATTCCTGAGGCATGGCTTCATAGTGATAATACAGCCCTGCCAGACCGCCTGCGATTGCGGCAGTGGTATCGGTATCATCGCCGAGATTGACTGCGCGGAGCAGGCAGTCCCGAAAGCGATTGGTATGAAGCAGACACCAGATTGCCGCCTCCAAAGCATGCAGAACATAGCCGTCGCTCTCGATTTCATCTTCGGGCAGAGAGAAAAATTCATTTAAATCGCGTAATCTCTGGAAGTACATCAGCTCCGCAAGGCTTTCAGGCGTGTGATAAAATGCAAAGCCTTTTTCTAAGCCGTATTGGATACAGGTTTTCAAATCGGCATTTTTTGGTGCTATTGTGACGATGGCTTTTGCGATAAAATAATACAATCCGCTTGCGATATGACACCGCAGATGATTATGCGTAAGCCCTGTTGCCAGATGGATTTGCCGAAGGGCATCCGCATCCGAAATATCTTCCTTCTGAATGAAATACAGGCAGACAGGGAGAATTCGCATCAATGCGCCGTTGCCGTTGGAATATTCGCCCGTTTCGCCGCAGGTTGCGAGGTCGTGGCTGTCACGATACTTATAGATGGCGTTGCTGCAGGTATTCCCCTCATCAAACGCCTCGCCGAAGGGGGTATATGCGCCATGAAATTCCCAATCGAGAAAGCGTTCCATGATATCGCGCAGGTCGATGCCGTTCCTTTCGTTGATGCTCGCGAGGGTTGCAAGTGCCATACTGCTGTCATCCGTCCATGTGCCGGGGGGCATGTTATAGGTGCCGTAGCCCTCCATTTCGGTGACGGCTCCACGCTCCCGAAGCTCCTCTCTGTTGAGAAACTGAACGGGACACCCCAATGCGTCCCCGACCACCAGTCCCATCATGCCATCTAAGACCATCTTTCTGTCATTCATGTGCATACTCCCTTTCTGCATACCGTTCTTACCAATCCTCCCAGTAATCCTCTGCATCACTGCCATCCGGCATATAGCCATCCCAGTCATCCATGAAATCCTCATAGCTTTCATAATCGCCGCAATCGGGCAGTTCGGGCTTTTTCTGCGATTTGGGGGCGGTATATACGGGGGTGGGAGTTGTTTCAGCAGGCTTACTCTGCTCGGAAGATTTACTCTGCTCGGAGGGTTTATTCTGCGCAGCAGGCTGATTCTGTCCGGAAACAGGCTTGCGCTTCGCACTTCTGTCGGAGGAGGCAAGCTGTTCTTCCCGACGAAAGACATGCTTATGCTGATCGAATAGAGAACCGTCAAGCGAAACAAACAGGCTTTCCTTCTGCGTTGTAGTATCCAGCGTAAGCGTCAGCGCACCGCGCTGCGGACGCCATTTCGTAATGGTATAAGAAAATACTGCGCCGTTTTCATAGGTTTGTATTGCGGTATCGCCATGGATGCTCCATGCCTGTCGTTCCCCTCTCGCGGTGTAATATACAAAGGTATCCTGTAGGGCGGACTGCATTTCCTCCTGTGAGGAATAAAGCGTTCTTTCTGCAAGATTGTTGCGGTCGGTAATCAAGCATGTGACAATGAGAATAAAAATGACCGCGGCCCAGATAAGAAGGGTACTCCTTTTTTGTGACATTATCTGATCCCCTCCAATCATTCCGTTTATTTTCCGAGCCTCTGCTTAGCGAGCATTTTTCTCTGATAAGCAGGGAAGTCCCTCTGTGCCAGCTCATATTCTGCCAGCTTTTCATCATATCTCTTTTTTGCATTTGAGGTTGCCATGATGATAAAGGAAACACCGACAACAAGCCCGACAAGAAAATAAAAAGCGTCCATCAGAAAGAGACCGAAAGCGGCATCAAACAGACCAATGATGCCGATACCCATAAAAACCTTTTCGCCGGATTCCATTTTGTTTACCGGCTTTTCGGGCATCCGGATGCGGCTGAGAAGAAGCGCTTCCCTGGCAGGATCAGGCTTTCTTCTGATAGTAGGGATGGTATCCTGCCATCCGGTATCTTCGGCAGAGCAATCCCGTTCCGCTTCCTTTTTCGCTTCCATAAAGGCAACGAATGACATAAATTTCAGAAAATCCTTATCCATAGAAAGTTCCTCCTTTGCGAGAAAATGGCTGATTTAAGCTTATCATAGGGGATTTTTGCGAGAAAAGCAAGTTGGTTGCAGTCAGTCCGCGGTTTTATGGATTTCTGACGGGATCGGGGGAGAAGATGCAGATTTCCGCATCGGAGCATCTTAGAAAAATCTGCCGACAGCATGCAGATGCGATTGATGACGAAAATCTTGAATTTATGCGGATGTTCGCATATACTGGAGATAGTATTTCAGACAGAGGACATCCTTTTGCGGCGCAATGCCTTTCTGTGCTGAGAGGATGCGATGGAAAGGAAGTGAACGGCATGGCGATGGATGAAGAGCTTTACAGGCAATATCTTTGCGGCGATGAAGCGGGGCTTGTGGCATTGATGAAAAAATACGGCAATCCGCTGACCTTATATATCAACGGCTATCTGCATGACGTTCACGAAGCGGAGGATTTGATGATCGAAGTCTTTTCCTATTTATTTACGAAAAAGCCACGTATTCGAGACGGCGGCTTAAAGGCCTATCTGTATAAAGCGGCACGGCACATGGCTTTACGCGGCAAAAGCAGACGGCGGCTTTTCTTCAGCTTGGATAACCTGACCGAGGAGCCGGACGGACAGACACTGGTGGAGGAGGTTGTCCGCACAAAGGAGCGGGATCGGATTCTGCATTTCTGCATGGCTGCGTTAAATCCGGATTACCGAGAGGCGCTTTATCTGGTCTATTTTGAGGGCATGAGCTATTTGCAGGCTGCTGAGGTCATGGGGAAAAGCGAGAAGCAGATTACCAATATGGTGTATCGGGGCAAGGGCCGTCTGCGCGGATTACTGGAACGGGAGGGAATCACAAATGCGGAGTCATGAGGAACGAATTGCAGAGGTAAAACGGCGGATTGCGGAAAAGGAGCGTCGGAGAAGGCAGCAGCAGGAACGGATTGCCGCCGTTTTCGGCGTGGCGGCGTGCCTTGCGGTAATCGTTGGGGTTTCTCTTTTTATGCCCGATGTGGTCAATCGAATGGAGCCGGGCATGTCCTCCGGCTTTGGAACAGCGGCAACAATGCTGGGCGGCAGTGCTGCGCTTGGATATATCGTGACCGGACTGCTCGCCTTTGTCCTTGGTGTGTGTGTGACAATCGCGTGCTTCCGTATCTGCCTGCTACATAAGGACGAACAGTCGGAGGAGCAAAAGGGGGACAATGCGAATGGAACTTGCCGATAACTTTGTGCAATTCTCTGTTACCCTGCTGGGCTTTTGCCTGAGCGGGATGCGATATCTGAAGGGCAGAAAGCAGGCGTATTTTCTGCTGACCTGCTTTTATGGCTGTTTTGCGCTCGGCTCCCTGTACTGGACGCTGTATCTGTTTCTGTTCTCAAAAACGCCGCAGGTTTTTTATGTATCGGAGTTTGGCTGGGTGGCAAGCGTTATTTTTCTTTCTATTTTGCAATACTCCCTTTCCTCTGCGGAGGAAAGAGGCTTTGTGTGCCGAAGGGCGCGGATTGCCTTTCTGATAGGCGTTCCCTTATGTATATTTTACTGCACCTTTGGGGATGTTCTCTCGAATCTGCTTTGGTGCGGCATGATGATTGCTGTTTCCTATCATGCGATACGGGGGCTTACTTACGCGCGAACGCAGACGGGAGCGGCACGGCAGCTGCGATATTTCCATATCGGGGTGCTGTGCTATGTGGCGGCGGAATATATCCTTTGGACTTCCGGCTGCTTCCGGCAGGGGGATTCGGCTTTCTTTCTCTATTATGGGTTTGATGTTCTGCTGACGGGCTGCATATTCGCGCTGCTGCCTGCCACGGGAAGGGCGGTGCAGGCATGACATATATGGAAAATATTTTTATCTGTATGGCATCACCTCTGCTGATTGCCGCCCTGTGCATGGGAAAACGGCATACAGGGGCTTTTCTGTTCTGCTTTGCGGGAATGGGGATGTGCCTGCTTTCTGCATATCTCAATACCTTTCTCGCCGCGCTGTATGGGGCGGATGCCTTTGCCGCCACTGTGGAGATTGCGCCTGTGGTGGAGGAGGGGATGAAGCTGCTGCCGCTGCTCTTTTATCTTTTGGTATTTGAGCCGAAGGCGCGGCAGATTGGGATTGCCGCAGTGATTACTGCGCTTTCCTTTGCTACCTTTGAAAATATTTGCTATCTGATTCAAAACGGAGCCGCGCATTTCTCCTTTATTTTCTTCCGCGGCATCGGAACGGGAGCAATGCATGTCATTTGCGGAGCCATCGTCGGCGGCGGGCTTGCGTATGTGTGGCGGCGGACGTGGCTGAAAATTGCCGGAACCTGCGGACTGCTTGGGGCGGCGATTACCTTTCATGCAATTTATAACCTGCTGATTGCCTACGGCGGCACAGCGCAGTATATTGCGTATCTTTTGCCTGTGGGGATTCTGGCGGCAGGCAAGCTGATTTTTTTATTTTTTTTAAAAAAATTTGATTTTTAGGTGAGAGTTTTTCTGTTTTTTTGTACCTATATAAGTGAAAGGCTCTTTCTGCGGTGTCTGCATGGCGCAGAAAAAAGGAAGGAGCGGGACACGGAAAAGGAAATGACATGACAGCAATGGAGGGAGGAAAAACGAATGAAAAAACAAAGAAAACGGATTTACACGGCACTGCTTTGCACCTGCTTCCTGTTTTCTACGGCTTCTGTGCCGGTATCGGCGGCAGAAACGGAGCAGGAGGAGGAAATGATTACCCTGTCAAATACAAAGGAAGTCGTTACTGTGGAAAGCGTACAGGCTATGATTAACGCTTTGCCGGATGCGAAAGATATCAATGACGATAATATTGAGGAAGTGAGGACGCAGTTTCAAGCCGTTGTAGATGCAATGCAGCAGCTTACCGCCGAGGAACAGAGGAAACTTGATACATCACGTTATAGGAAAGTTGCTGCTGTGCTATATGGGCCGTTTTTGGGTGTCCCTATACCTATTCCCGGAACAGATGTTGAATGGATGATCAGCCAATACGAGGACGGGGTGCTTACGGACTGGACGCTTACCATATCAGGTGAGGGTGAAATGCCTGATTTTGGAGGTGCTGGCTATCCGGTTTGCCCGTGGGAGAACGAAAAGCAAAAGATTAAAAAGGTAATTATAGAGGAAGGCGTGACCAATATTGGTAAAAGCGCATTTCGTGGATGCTCGGAACTTGCCGAGGTACATATTTCCAAAACAGTCAAGAAGATAGGGGATTCTGCTTTTCAGGGCTGTACTGCCCTTACGCAAATTGATATTCCTGACAGCGTCAATTCTGTGGGATCGTTCGCATTTATTGGATGCACAAGACTTACGGAGGTTCATACCCATTGGAAGAATTCGTATGAAATCAACTTTGGATTATTCGTATTTTATGAGTATGGGGATTCCTGGCCCGAGAATCGAGTGATATATGTTCCTGACGGGTATAAGGACAATTTTAAAAGCAATCCAAATGGGGCATGGGGTGCGTGGAATGTACAGGGCGAAAATTACACCGTTTCTTTTGACGGCGGTAACGCATCTGGCTACATGCAACCGGTTGGGACATCCGGAGATTATACCCTTCCGGATTGTGGCTTTACATATGATACGGCTGCTTTTGAATATTGGGCACTGGAGAGTTCTGACGGAAAGAAAGCGGGCTGCCCGGGTGACGTTTTCCCTGTTACGGAGGATGTGGTGCTTTACGCCAACTGGACACTGATCATAGTGATACCGGACCCCGAACCTCCGATAGTATGTATCCACGAATGGGGCAAATGGACTTCCAACGGCAATGGGACGCATACCCACATCTGCTTGAACAACAGCAGTCACACCGAAACGGGCAACTGTTCCGGCGGTACGGCTACCTGTACGGAGAAGGCTGTCTGCGAAATCTGCAATGCAGCCTACGGCGAATTAAACGCAAGCAATCATACGGGCGGCACTGAGGTGCGCGGCAGAGTTGAGGCCACCACCAGTGCGGACGGCTATACGGGTGACACCTACTGTAAGGGGTGCAAGACCAAGATTGCGACAGGTGAGAGTATTCCGAAAAAAGACAGCGGCGACAGTCCAAGCGGCGGGAGTTCGAGTGGCGGCAGTTCAAGCAGTAGCGGCAGCGGTGGCGGTGGCGGCGGCACGACCTACTACACGCTGACCTTTGAAACCAACGGCGGCGGCAGCATGCAGGCAATCCGCGCCGCTCGCGGCAAAACGCTTGACCTTTCCGCCTATACCCCGATGCGCGACGGCTATGACTTCGGCGGCTGGTATGCCGACAAGGATTTGACGCAGAGGATTACGGAAATCAAGCTGAGCGGCAGCAAAACGGTTTATGCAGACTGGAAAAAGAGAGAGCCGGACGCAGTGAAGAATCCCTTTGCGGATGTCAATGCAGGCGATTGGTTTTATCGGGATGTTTTGTTTAGCTACGAAAAGGGTCTGATGTCCGGCATGGATGCGGCAGCCTTTGCACCCTATGCGAACACCACCCGTGCGCAGATTGCGGTAATTTTCTACCGCATGGAGGGCAGCCCTGCTGTCGAGGGAGAAAACAGCTTTGCCGATGTTGTGCGTGGCTCCGGTACGGCATGGTTTTATGATGCGGTGACATGGGCACAGCAAAACGGCATTATGGGCGGCTACGACAACAGCAGCTTTGCCCCGAATGATCCGATTACCCGTGAACAGCTTGCGGCGATTTTCTATCGCTACGCGCAGTATAAGGGCTATGATACCACACAGGGCGGCATGGCAATTCGGGAGTTCGACGATTACGAGAGCATTTCCGATTATGCGATGGGCGCGATGGCGTGGGCGGTGAATATCGGCCTTGTAAAGGGCGACAGCAATCTCCTTTATCCGAATGGCACTGCTACGCGTGCCGAGATTGCGGCGATGCTCCACCGCTTCGTTGAAAACGGAATGAAATAAGCAAACAAAAAGCAGAAGCTCCTGCGAAAAAGGAGTTTCTGCTTTTTTATTGGCGTTATACCTTCAAAACGAAATGGTTTTTATGAAAATCCAGCAGACCCTCATCCCGCATTTTCCCAAGCTCCAGCGAAAGTCCGCTGCGCTCCACCGCGAGGTAATCCGCAAGCTGCTGTCTGGAAAATGGAATATCGAATTCATATTTTCCGAGCCGCTGTGCCTCTGCGGAAAAATAGGACATCAGCTTTGCGCGCGTTGTGCGCTGCCCCATGTGGGTCAGCTTTTCGCTGAAGCGCAGGTTTTTCTCTGCCAGCTCGCCAAGCAGATTTCGGATGATATGGTTATGATGCGTGCAGGCGGAGGAGCACACATGCAGCACACGCTTTATGTTCAAATACAGCACCGTAACAGCCGTTTCTGCTACAACGCTTACATTCAGCACAGAGCCGGGCGCGCAGGCATAGGCGGCGGCAAAGGTCTGCCCCACCCCTGCCTTGGAAATGATGTTGCGGTTGCCCCAGATGTCCTCCTGTATGATTAGAATACTGCCGGACAGCACCAGACCGATGGCATCTGCCGTATCCCCAATGCGCAGCAGCAGGGCATCCTTGGGGAAGCTTTCCCTTCTTGTTTCCAGACAGGAGAGCATTGCGGTCAGTTCCTCCTCGGAAACGCCCGAAAAAAGCTGAGAGGAACGGATGATGGGAAAAAATTCTTTCATAAAAACCCTCTTTTCGTTGAAAATTCAACAGACTTGTTGAATTTAGCATACTATAATGAAAACAAAAAAGCAAGGAGGTTTTTATTGTGAAAAGAAGAATCATTGAAATTGATCAGAATAAATGCAATGGCTGCGGTGCCTGTGCCGCCGCTTGTCACGAAGGCGCAATCGCTATGGTAAACGGGAAGGCGCAGCTGATGCGCGATGACTACTGCGATGGTCTGGGCGATTGCCTGCCTACCTGCCCCACTGCCGCGATTACCTTTGTGGAGCGCGAAGCGGCAGCGTATGATGAAAAGGCAGTGGAGGAAAATAAGCGCAGAAGGCTACAGGAAAAAATGCAGACAGAAGGGATGACACTTCCCTGCGGATGTCCGGGAAGTCAGTCCAGAACAATCGCACACGAAGAATCCGCCGCGGCTTGCAATACAGAGGCGGTCAGCCGCCTGTCCCAGTGGCCTGTGCAGATTAAGCTGGTTCCTGCACGCGCACCGTATTTTGACGGCGCAAAGCTGCTGATTGCCGCAGACTGCACCGCGTATGCCTATGCCGCCTTCCACGAAAAATTCATCAAGGGACATATCACCCTTGTGGGCTGTCCGAAGCTGGACAGTGTGGATTATTCCGAGAAGCTGACCGAAATCATTCGTGAGAATGATATCAAAAGCGTCACCATTGTCCGCATGGAGGTTCCTTGCTGCGGCGGTCTGGAATTTGCGGCAAAAACGGCATTACAGCAGAGTGGGAAATTTATTCCATGGCAGGTTGTGACCATCTCCACAGATGGCAGAATTCTGGATTAAAAAGAGGACAAAGAAGAAAGCGAGGGTTTCAAATGGGCAACAAAATGTTTTGTTTTCAGTGTGAGCAGACGGCAGGATGTACCGGCTGTATGGGAAATGCAGGCGTTTGCGGCAAAACTGCTGATGTGGCACAGCTGCAGGATGAGCTGACAGGGGCGCTGATTGGGCTTGCGCGCGCAACGGACAATGCCCCCGATGTGAATGACGGCACATGGCGGCTGATGATTGAGGGATTATTTACCACCGTTACAAATGTAAGCTTCAACGAAAAGACACTGCGCGAGCTGATTGACCGCGTACATGCGGAAAAGGCAAGGCTTGTGCCCGACTGTTCGGACTGTGCTGCTCCGTGCGGTCGCGCTGCCGATTACGATATGACGAATCTCTGGAATGCGCAGGAGGATATCCGCAGCCTGAAATCCCTGATTCTGTTCGGGGTGCGCGGCATGGCGGCCTATGCGCATCATGCCCTGGTGCTGGGCTATACCGATGATGCGGTGAACGATTTCTTCGCAAAGGCGCTTTTTGCTGTCGGCGAGGATTGGGGCATGGAGGAGCTGCTGCCCATCGTGATGGAGGTCGGTGAGAAAAACCTCAAGTGCATGGCGCTTCTGGATCAGGCAAATACCGAAAGCTACGGCACGCCGGCACCTGTTACCGTTCCGCTGACTGTGGAAAAGGGGCCGTTTATTGTGATTTCCGGTCACGATCTGCATGATCTCAAGCTACTGCTGGAGCAGACCGAGGGCAGGGGTATCAATATTTATACCCATGGCGAAATGCTGCCTGCACATGGTTATCCCGAATTGAAAAAATATGCGCATCTCAAGGGCAACTTCGGCACAGCATGGCAGAATCAGCAGAAGGAATTTGCAGAGCTGCCTGCGCCGGTGCTGTTTACCACCAACTGCCTGATGCCGCCGAAGGCAAGCTATGCCGACCGCGTATTCACCACAGAGGTGGTATCCTATCCCGAAATGACGCATATCGGCGCGGATAAGGACTTCACCCCTGTGATCGAAAAGGCACTGGAGCTGGGCGGTTATGCCGAGGATAGGATGCTTACAGGCATCAATGGCGGCAATACAGTGATGACAGGCTTTGCCCGCGGCACGGTGCTTGGGGTGGCGGATAAGGTCATCGAGGCAGTGAAAGCCGGCGCAATCAGACATTTCTTCCTTGTTGCAGGCTGCGATGGGGCACGTCCCGGGCGCAATTATTATACGGAGTTTGTAAAGCAGACCCCTGCGGATACGGTTGTGCTGACGCTTGCCTGTGGCAAATACCGCTTCAATGACCTTGACCTTGGCACCATTGGCGGTCTGCCCCGTCTGATGGATATCGGGCAGTGCAATGATGCTTACAGTGCGATTCAGATTGCCGTTGCGCTTGCCGATGCGTTCGGCTGCGGCGTGAATGATTTGCCGCTGTCCATGGTGCTTTCCTGGTATGAGCAGAAGGCGGTGTGTATCCTGCTGACCCTGCTGTATTTGGGCATCAAGAACATTCGCCTTGGCCCGACTTTGCCGGCATTTGTTTCGCCCAATGTGCTGCAGTACCTTGTGGAGAATTTCGGGATTGCACCAATCACGACTCCGGAGGCGGATTTGAAGCAGCTGCTGCAGTAAAATAAGATATCTCTCATGAAAAGGCAACCCAAATGGGTTGCCTTCTTTTTTATTGTAGTGCCTTTAAACGAAACAAAACCACCCTCTTACGAAAAAATATTACAAATTAGGATATTTTTTATAAATTAAGGTTGTAATAGAAATCCCTTTTTGCCATAATTCAAATTGCATAAAATAATAAATTCCGCAGAAAACAAGCATAATTCGGCAAAGTAGGCGAAAGCCTATGACGCAAAGCTACAGGGCCTTTCAACTGGCAGCCAGCTGCAAAAAAACGAGCATTGCCGGATAGGGGCGGTGCTTTTTCTGTTTGTGAAGAAAAAAGGAATTTATTCGCATTGGGTATAAAGAAAGTACAGATAAAGGGAGGAAAAAATATGAAGAAAAATTATTATGCGAAGGCACTTGCGCTGACCGTAGCGGCAAGTATGGTTTCTGTGCCGGCATTCGCGGCGGAGGGGACGGACGACCCTCAGGCACAGGAGAAAACGGTGGAGCAGGACGAGCAGAAAGGGGAAAAATCTGCGAAGGAAGAGCAGGAAAAGACTGAGCAGTCCGTAAAGGAAGAAAAGATAGAAGATGGAATTTCCGCAGCTTCTGATGATGACCAAGAAACTGCCGTTGCAGAAGGGGAAGTTTTTGCAAAAGGGGACTGCGGTGCAACGGAAGAAGATGAGGTTTCGTGGGAACTGGTAAAGAATAACGATACATTATACCGCAAGGCGGAAGAAAACGGATATTCCTACGCAACAACAGCCGAGGACGGATACGAAGAAGTAGGTGGCTATACCCTAACCATTTCGGGCGAAGGCAACATTGCAGATTACTACGGGAAAAATATTACGATTGATAGCTTTGAGGGGGATATTGCTCCTTGGAGAAGAGCCTTACTCAGCGATGTCGAGGCTGACAGAACAACACAGGAGGTTGTTCCAATCACAAAGGTTATTGTAGAAGATGGCATTACAGGAATCGGTACAGATGCATTTTCTTATTTGGCGCTGAATGGGACAATTACATTTAATGAAAACGTAACCCATTACGGCAGCGGTGTTTATTCGTACTGCCCTTTGATTACGACGGTTGATTTTACAAATTTCAAGCCTAAAAATGTTTCGGATTATTGGATACCGGGTCATGAAATGCTGACAGGCAGTGCCGTTCCTTACGGATTTTTTGACAAAGATAAAAGTCTGAATACCTGTATAGTAGATGGAAAAACCTACACCGGTGAGCTTGCTCTGCCGGAATGGATTGATACCATCTGTACAGCAGCATTCCGCGGAACGGGATTTGACACAATCAATTTTGACGATGGTTTGAAGGATATAAAAGAAGTAGGCCCCTATGGTATGAGTAATCTGGCAAATATTGATACATTTACCTATCCGGGGAATGTGGACTTTTATAGCGGCGAGAATCCAAACGGCGGCAAAACGTCCAGTGTTGTATTAACTGGAAGCGGCGTAAAAACTCTGATTATTCGGAATGATGTAAAGGAACTGCCCGACCTTTTCGCTTATCAGCTGAAAGAGTTAAAGAAAATTATCTTTGAGGGAGAAGTAGAGAGTATTGGGGCTCGAATGCCTTCGGCGGATGCGAAAAGCTGGAATCCGTAGAGCTTGGTAAAGTGAAATCCATGGGGAGGGGTGTATTTATCAACTGTCCTTCTCTGAAATCCCTTAAAATCGAAGGGGATGAGGGCTTGGTTCTTTCTTCTGATACTGTAGGGACTTGGGGAAAAGACTATCCCGGTGCCGCACCCTTGGAAACCTTTGAACTGGGAGCAGGGACAATCAATTTCAATTTGAAAGAGAAAAAGGCTACTCTTAAAGAGGTAAAGCTTGGTGACGGTGTAAAGAATATTCCCAATAATTTCTTAAGTGAATGTACCAATTTGGAAACTCTTGAAATCGGAAACGGTATTACAAAAATCGGGAACCATGCTTTTGAACATACAAATATTACAAGTATTACGATTCCGGACAGCGTAACAGCTATCGGGGAACAGGCATTTAACGGATGCACTTCTCTTACGGAGGTAAATATTTCAAAGAATTCTAAACTTGAAACAATCGGGAATCGTGCTTTTCAACAGACAAGCATTACAAGCATTGCAATTCCGGACAGCGTAACAGTTATTGGGAAACAGGCATTCAATAGATGTACTTCTCTTGCAGAGGTAAATATTTCAAAGAATTCTAAACTTGAAACAATTGAAGACGGTGCGTTTTATGATACAAGGGTGCTGAAAATGTATCTTCCCGGCGGAGTAAAAACGCTTGGTGTCGGTGCTTTCCAGAGAACACCTGTGAAAATTTATGATATGAGTGATGTCTATTCTTCTGATTTTACCATCGGGGATTGGTGCATCAATAACTGGTATAATACTAAAGAAGGCGAAGTGGCACCTGAATGGGCAAATAATCATAAGGATATTTATGTAAATAACAACGACATCTTAAATGCCTTATTAGCTAAAAATAAAGCCGGTTCTGTGACTAAAACCTGCTATGTGACAAACGGCGGAACAGTTGATATGACAAAGACAGGTTTTGAGGCTGTTTCTCGTCCGGGCTATACTGTGGAATGGCACAAAAACGCAGACTTTTCCGATGCGGCATATACAGGTAAGCCTAAGGACAGCGAAAATTATTATGCAAAATGGACTTTGAAGGATTCTACAAATACGATTGAAGTTACTTATGATGCGAATATCAGCGGTGTAACGGCAAAAACGTATGCTGAAATTAAAGGAAATGAGCATCTTGCAAAAGCAAGCAGCTTTAGACGTGCCGGTTATACATTTACCGGATGGAACACAGCGAAAGATGGCAAAGGCACTGCCTATGCGGTTAGTGATATTATTCCCACGACCGCGGATATTACCGTTTATGCGCAGTGGAAGCTGAATGCACCTACAGTTTCCGTAACAGGCAATGCGACAAAGCAGTATGACGGCGGGAATGTTACTCTCACAGCGGCAACGTCTGTTTCCGGTGTTACATATCAGTGGCAGAAGAACGGCGTAGCTATTGAAGGCGCAACAAAAGCTACATATACCGCGAAAAATGTTGCGGACAGCGGAAGCTATACCGTTAAGATTACGGATGCAGAAGGCAAAACAGCCGTAAGCAGTGCGACAGCAATTTCCATTACAAAGAAAGAAGTGGCAGTGCCTACGGTGGAAAGCAAGATCTATAACGGCACAGTATTGAAAGCAGATGTAACCGCAACAGCTGATTATGATGTTACAAAGAATGAAGGCGGAAAGAATGCCGGTGTGTATGATGTTGTTTTAACCTTGAAGGATGCAGATAATTATAAGTGGGCTGACAGCGAAGAAGCTGCAAAAACGATTCCTTTTACAGTTGCACCCAAGAAGGTAGAATTAACTGTAGATAATAGCACATTGAAAGGCGCAGGCAGTGTTACATTTACGGTTGACGGCGTTTGCAACGGAGATACAGCAAAGGTTGTATGCGACGTTGACAGCATTAAGGTAGAGGGCTTAAAGGCTTCTTTGCCGAATGCAACTATGGAGTATACATTTACAACAGACATGGGCGGCAATTATGAACCTGCAAGCTGTGTTGTTTCCGTAACACGCAGAAAATCCGGTTCTTCTTCCTCTGACACCTCCGCCCCGACCTACGGCGTAAGCACAGGTAAGACGGAAAACGGCGAAATCTCCGTTACCCCCGCGAAGGCAGAAGCCGGCGAAACAGTGACCATCAAGGCAACCCCCGACAGCGGCTATCAGCTGGACAAGATGACGGTAAAGGACAAAAACAACAGCGCCGTAAAGCTGAAAAAGGTGAACAATAACGAATACACATTTACCATGCCCGTCGGCAAGGTTTCCGTGGATGCGACATTCGTGCAGAAGGATGCGGCAGATGACAGCAACGCGGCTGAAGCAGGCAAGACCATTAAGCTGCAAATCGGCAGCCGTATCGTTAACGTGGATAACGAAGCGGTGATTTACGATGCTGCACCCGTCATCCGCAATGACAGAACTCTGGTGCCTATCAGAATTATCACCGAGGCTCTGGGCGGCAAGGTGGATTGGAACGGCGCGACCAAAGAGGTTACGCTCTCCATCAACGATAAGGAAATCAAGATGACCATCGGCAAGATGCTTGAAAAATACGGCGTTGCACCTGTTATCATCGACGGACGTACTTTCGTACCCGTGCGCTTCGTGGCAGATGAGCTTGGCGCAGAGGTTGCTTGGGATGAGGCAACCAAAACAGTGACAATCAAAACCGCTCGATAAGGCAATTCGGCGTTCATCAGAAATGGTGAACGCCATTTTTTTGTCCCGTTTGCGAAAAAGTATTTGACAACAGGGGGTGTTTTTGATATACTAACTATTGCAGTAGGCGTTTTGTGGAGATGTACTCAAGAGGCTGAAGAGGTGCCCCTGCTAAGGGTATAGGTCATTAACGTGGCGCGAGGGTTCAAATCCCTCCATCTCCGTAGAAAAGAGACTATCGAAGGATAGTCTTTTTTATTTTGCAAAATGGAACCCGAAGCGCCACGGTGGCGCGGGAGTAGAGGGCGACCGCTGCCGGTGGCAGGAGGAGGGAGCCCGAAACTGCGAGAAATAAGGAGCGCAACGACAGAGCAAAGCGAGGGAAAATGCGCGACTATATTTCGAGGTGGGCAGTTCAAATCCCTCCATCTCCGTAGAAAAGAGACTATCGAAGGATAGTCTTTTTTATTTTGCAAAATGGAACCCATAAGGTGCGCCCAGATAAGAAACCATGAATTCTGAAATGCTGAAAGGTACGTCTACTACGTCAGTTTTCCTTGACAGCCTAAGTCAAAGGATGCCTGCGGGAAACTTCCTTGTATCCGTAGCCTTTCCGCTATTTCATTTTCTTCATGTTTTCTTATTGGGGCACACCTTTGCGCCACGGTGGCGCGGGAGTAGAGGGCGACCGCTGCCGGTGGCAGGAGGAGGGAGCCCGAAACTGCGAGAAATAAGGAGCGCAACGACAGAGCAAAGCGAGGGAAAATGCGCGACTATATTTCGAGGTGGGCAGTTCAAATCCCTCCATCTCCGTAATGGAAAAGGCTATCAAAAATGGTAGCCTTTTTTCTTTTGTGAAAAAAGAACCCTTTTTTGTGGCGCAATGCAAATCATATTTTAATAGGAAGCTTTTTGGCGTTTCGATTCCCCGAAACGTCTTTTTTTATACCTTGAGACTCCCTGAGACTTGGCAGCTGCTATTCTCCATGACAGAAAGGAGGAGAGCAAAATGTATGTTACAGGGGACACGATTATCCGCTTTGCGACCGTTCTGGGAGCATTAGGCACGCTTGGAGCCCTGCTTTACCGCAGCTTTCACTGGATGGAGCAGCAGAAGGCACAGCAGGCGGAAATCGAGAACATCAAAAAGGAGCAGTGCGTTATATGCTACGGGCTTTTGGCAACACTGGACGGGCTCAAGCAGCTTGGCGCAAACGGCAATGTCAGTGATGCCTATCAGAGACTGGAAAAGCATCTGAATCAATCGGCGCACGAATGAAAGGGGGAAATGAAATGAAGGAATTCTGGAGAGAAGCCGTCGGAAATCTGCTGACGGTGAAAAGTATTGTAACATTGGTGCTGACGCTGGTATTTTCTGTTCTGGCAGTCACAAGCCGCATTGACGGTGGGCAGTTTCTGAATATTTTTTCGATTGTGATTGCATTTTATTTCGGCACACAGCACAGGAAAAGCATGACACAGGAAGTGACACAGGAAAAGGGGGATGCGGAATGACGGGGCATGAATTGGTTGCATTTGCGAGAGGAAAGCTTGGCACGCCTTATGTTTATGGCATGAAGGGCGAGGTGCTGACACAAAAGACGTATGACCGACTGAGAATCCTCTTTGGTCCTCTGGTCTGGGAGAGCGACGCGGCGAAAATCGGGCAGGTTTGTGTAGATTGCAGTGGTCTGATTTCGTGGGGGACAGGCATCCTCCGCAATTCGCAGGGCTATCATGACACAGCAGATGCGGTATTCCCCATCGCGACCATCGGGCAGGCACCCATTGGGGCGGCGGTCTGGCGCAAGGGGCATATCGGCATTTACATCGGCGGCGGAAAATACATCGCGGCGGACGGCAGTGCCTATGGCGTGCGAATCGGCGCTGTTGCGGGCAGCGGCTTTACGCATTGGTTCCGCTTGAAGGACATTGCCTATGAAAGAAAGGAGGACGAAATGGTTACAAAGGAAACGATTTTTTATAATGATAAGGCGTATACCGTCAGCCTCATCCGCAAGGACGGCGTAACATACCTGAAGACCAGAGATATTGCGGAGATTTTAGGCTTAGCGGTCGGCAACAGGGGAAAGGCACCGGTCTTGGCAGACAAGCCTACTGGGGTCGACACAGTCGCCCCCTAAGTCGAAATCAGGATTTCGACTTGTTGAAACAGAAGAATAAACGGATAAGTTCCATCGGCTAAAAGCCTTGAAACTTCCCGTTTTCCTCAGCGGAACTACTGGCACTGCGTAGCAGCAGCCCTTTGGGCTGGTTTGTCAGCAAACTGCCATGCCGCCTGCGGATTTTATTCGGGAAACTACTTACCGCCCAAGAAGGGGCGGCAGGCAAAGCCTGCTTTGCGTAGCAAAGTAATGAACAGTTTGTTTCCCGAACCCTTCCGCGGCATCAAAATAACTTTGTCAATATTTTTATCCCTTTCAGATGAAAGGGATTTTTTGTTTAATTGAATAAAAATATAACAGTACGATTTTTTGTTTTTCCTGTGCGAAGGAAACAAAGAGCAGGAAAATTTTTCATCTGATATTGTTCAGTTTTCATTTTTGCCAATAAAAGCGTATTTTACTTTACCCAAAAAAGAGAAAATGAACTATTTTTCAGTCTGTTTTCCTCTTTTTCACAGAATGCGGTTGGACATTTTTTCGCATCGTTCAAAAAAATGTACGAAAAACTATACAAAAATACCTGAGTTTGTAGAAAATTTCACAGTACCCCTTGCCTTTCTCCGGAAAAGTGGTATACTGATACTGTATTCGGGTAGGGATTTTCAGGAATTCATTGTGCGATTGGATACACGCTGAACTTTTTTTCAGGATGTGGGTTGCGCGTATCTGCAGAATGAGCCGAAGATCCTCCGAGAAGAGTACGCAGTTCTTCAAATACAAAATATCTATATCAAAAGGAGAAGTGAAAAACATGAGAATTTCCGACAGAGTGCAGGCAATGCAGAACTCCCCTATTAGAAAATTTAACCCTATGGCTGACGCAGCTGAAGCAGCAGGCGTTAAGATTTACCACCTGAACATCGGTCAGCCCGATATCGAAACACCTTCCGTATTCTGGGAAGCAGTTAAAGGCTTTGACCAGAAGGTACTGGCTTACGCTGGTTCTTGGGGTCTGCCCGAACTGCAGGACGCTATCGTTGATTACTTCAAGAGATTCGACATGAATCTGGAAAGAAACGATGTTCTGATCACAGCAGGTGGTTCCGAAGCGCTGACACTGACATTCCTGTCCATCATCAACCCCGGTGATGAAGTTATCGTAGCTGAACCCTACTACACAAACTACCTGACATTCATTCAGGCTGCTGACGGTGTTGTAAAACCCGTTACAACATACGCTGAAGAAGGCTACAAATATGCAATCAAGGAAAGACTGGAAGCAGTTGTTACAGATAAGACAAAAATGATTTCCATCGTTAACCCCGGTAACCCTACAGGCTGCATCCTGTCCAGAGAAGACATGAGAGTGATCGCTGACTTCGCTAAAGAACATGATCTGTGGATCCTGGCTGACGAAGTTTACAGAGAATTCGCTTACGACGGCAGAGAAATGACATCCTTCGGTCAGCTGGCTGACATCGAAGACAGAGTTATCATCATCGACTCCGTTTCCAAGAGATTCTCCGCTTGCGGCGCTCGTATCGGCTGCATGGTTTGCAAAAACAAAGAATTCATGGCACAGGTATTCAAGATTGCTATGGGCCGTCTGTGTGTTCCTACTCTGGACATGGTTGGCGCAACAGCAATGTACAAACTGCCTGCTGACTTCTTCAATAGCGTAAGAGCAGAATATGAACACAGAAGAGACGTTGCTTATGATGCACTGATGAAGATTCCCGGCGTTGTTTGCCAGAAACCCGGCGGCGCTTTCTACATCACATGCAAACTGCCTGTTGAAAATACAGAAGATCTGCTGCTGTTCCTGCTGAACGAATTCAGAGAAAACAATGAAACAGTTATGTACGCTCCCGCTGAAGGCTTCTACGCAACACCCGGTCTGGGCAGAGACGAACTGCGTATCGCTTACATCCTGAAAGCTGAAGATATGGCTAGAGGTATTGAACTGCTGGGCAAAGGTATCGAAGCATACAAAGCAAAAGGCGGCAAATAATTCAAGCTACATAAATTGAGTTAAGCATTGGCTTTGCACATGTTAGGGCACTCCGTTTGGAGTGCCCTTTCTCTATGCCGAAAAGCAACGAAACAAATCTGTTATATCCGTTACAAATGCTTAACAGATTTACAACAGATTTATGACAAATTGCACGATTTCTTTCTTTTTTTCGGTGCTTGTGGTATGATGAAAAAAATGAGTTATGGGGTTTTTTAGGAATTTTAAGGAGGTTTTGCAAATGGAGGAAAATAGAGAATTGACAAGAGCGGAGATTGTGGAGCAGGATGCAAAGGAATGTTTCAAGCAGGGTCTGAACTGTTCGGAATGTGTGATGACGGCATTTCTGAATCATTTTGACACAGGGCTGCCCAAGGAGGTTGTAAAGCTTGCAACCGGCTTCGGCGGCGGCATGGGGCATACAAAAAACACCTGCGGCGCGATTACGGGCGCGGTTATGGCGCTGAGTGCCATTGTGGGCAGAGAAAATCCTGCGGCAAAGGAAACGGTAGGCGAGAGAATTACCGAATTGCAGCAGGGCATTTATCCCATTGTCGGCAAAATGGTAAATGAAATCAAGGATGAATACGGCACACTGATCTGCTCTGAGCTTTCTAATCCCTTCGGTGATTTCGCATGCAAGGAAAGAAAGAAAAACTGCATGACTATGATTATGCACTGCGCAAATCTGGCGGCGAAATATGCAGAAGAAGCGCAGAAATAAAAAGCAATTATAACGTAATATAAAAGGAATATTGTAATAACGAACATAAGATTTGGTGATTGAGATGAAAAAAGTATTTTTGGGGCTTCTGGCAGCACTGATGCTTACCGTGCCTGCCTTTGCCCATCCGTTGATTACGGTTTATGTAGATGGAGAACAGTTAAGCTTCGACCAGCCGCCCATCATTCAGGATGACCGCACACTGGTACCCATGCGGAAAATCTTTGAGGCACTGGATGCACAGGTAATCTGGGATGAAGCAGACCAGACGGTTATGGCAATGCACAATGAGGATATCATTATGCTGCAGATTGGCGAAGCAGGTCTGTATAAAAACGGCGAATTGGTTTATACCATGTCTGTCCCTGCGCAGATTATCAATGACCGCACACTGGTGCCTCTGCGCGCCGTTGCGGAAAGCCTTGGCGCATCCGTTGCGTGGGATGGCGTGAAATATGTCATTGATATCCATTCGGACGGCACCTCCAAAAAGCCTACGGGCAGTGAGCAGCAAGCACCGCAGGTTGGCGGCTATACGTCCTCTGTCCTTGCGGCGGACGGCACAGAGGTGTTGCATGTGGAGCTGAAATGTGACGAGGTTGCGGGGCAGGCGGCAGTCAATACTGCCATGGCACAGGCTACCTTCAACGAAGGCAAAGCCTTTTTGCAGACCTATAAGGCGCAGGCGTTGCAGGCATACGCCAATGATCCCAACGGCTTCCAGCCCTATTACTGCGTGGGTGCGTATAACGTGACACGCAGCACAAACGGCTATGCATCCTTCTTGGGAACGGTTTCCTCCTACGCAGGCGGCACAGAGCAGGCGCAGTATACCTCTCATACCTATGCCATGAGCAGTGGCAGGGAGTGCGCCTTGAGCGAGCTGGTTTCCGATAGTCAGGCGGATTTGCAGGCACTCTGGAAGGCATCCTTTACAGCGCTGATTGAAGCGGACGAGGATGCGTTCTACAGCGATGCGGAAAGCAGATTGGCAAGAAGTCTGAATCAGGTGCAGTTCTACCTGACAGATAGCGGCATTGTTTTCTATCTCTCCCCCGGCATCATTGCCCCTGCGGCAACGGGTGCGGTGTCCTTTGAAATTGCATATCAGATTTAAGAAGAAGGCATAAAATAGAATTTTTTACGAAAAATAGAGAAATAAAAGAAAAAAGGAGGGAGTGCGGATGTGTACCGCAGTGAGCTATCACACCAAAGACCATTATTTCGGCAGAAATCTGGATTTTGAATGCTCCTATGGGGAGAGCGTGACGATTACCCCCAGACGCTTTTTGTTTAGCCTTCCCGAAGGGGCGGAATTTCGGACAAAGTATGCCATGATTGGCATGGCGCACGTTGCTGAGGGAACGCCGTTATATTATGATGTGGTCAACGAAAAGGGGCTTGCCATGGCAGGCCTGCTGTTCGCGGGCAATGCAGTCTATCAGAAGCGGCAGGAGGGGAAGGACAACATTCCCTCGTGGGCGCTGCTGCCTTGGATTTTGGGGCAATGCGAAACCGTAGCAGAGGCAAGGGAGCTTTTGGAGCGGATTGCAGTGACAGATGAGCCGTTCAGCGAGGCCTTACAGCCCAGCCCGATGCACTGGATGCTTGCGGATGCGGCGCAATGCCTTGTGATAGAACAAATGGCAGACGGACTGCATCTTTATGATAACCCGATTGGTGTTTTGGCGAATAATCCGCCCTTTCCCTTTCACAGAGAAAATATCAGGCAATATTTGAATGTTACCGCAGATCCGGCGCAGGATCGCTTCAGCGGACAGGAGCTGCTTTCCCCCTTCAGCCGTGGCATGGGTGGGTTTGGACTGCCGGGCGACCTTAGCTCTGCCTCTCGGTTTGTGCGGGCTGCCTTTGTGAAATTAAACTCTCGTTCCGCAGAGGGCGAAAAAGAGAGTGTCAGCCAGTTTTTCCATATTCTCGGTGCAGTGGAGCAGCAGAGAGGATGCTGCTATCTGGGCGAGGGAAAATATGAGATTACCATATACAGCTCCTGCTGCAATCTGGAGAAGGGGATTTACTATTATAAGACCTATGACAATCACAGCATTACGGCAGTGGAACTGCACAAGGAAAATCTGGACGGAGAGGAATTGATTTGTTATCCCTTGGCTTAAGCCGTTTCTCTCCTTTACGATACAATGCAAAAAGGAGGATATTATGGAACTGATATTGGCTTCGGCCTCACCGCGCAGGAAGGAATTACTGGAAAAAATCGGGCTGCCCTTTACGGTACAGCCTGCCAAAGGCGAGGAACGCATCACGCAGAAAAGCCCTGCGGCGGTTGTTATGGAATTATCCCGACAGAAGGCAGAGGAAATCGCAGCAGCGCAGACCGGGGATTGCATTATCATCGGGGCGGATACGGTGGTTGCTAAGGGCGAGAAAATCATGGGCAAGCCGAAGGACGCGGCGGATGCAAAGCAGATGCTCAGAAGCATTGCCGATGACTGCCATCAGGTCTATACGGGTGTCACGCTTATCCGCACGGGTGCGCATCCCCAAAGCGTCACCTTTCAGGAAAAAACAGACGTATGCCTCTATCCGATTTCCGATGCGGAGGCGGATGCCTATATTGCAAGCGGCGACCCGATGGATAAGGCGGGTGCGTATGGCATACAGGGCGATTTCGCGATTTATGTGAAGCGCATCGTAGGAGATTACTATAATGTGGTGGGTCTGCCGATTGGCAGAGTCTATCAGGAATTGAAGCGGATGCTTTTTGTCAAAAAATGAACGGTTTTTCACTTTTTTTTATGAAAAATGAAAGATTTGTCAGTCTTGTTGTTGACAGACAATAAAAAATAGTTTGTTTAATGATGAAAATTTGTGCATTTATTTGGTTGACACTAAAATATATTTTAGTTATACTTGTAGACGTTAAAAGTAATAGCTTCCATATATACAATTTACTTACCTTCCCCCCTGAAGTACCGTTCAGGGGTATTTTTTTGCCTGCGGCTAAGTCAAAAACAGGTTTTTGACTTGGGGGACAGAGGAATAAACGAATGGGTTCCGGCGGCGGAGCCTGGAAACCCATCGTTTTCCTCGGCGGAACTAAATTCCGCCTGCGGAGTTAATTCGGGGAAGAATTCCCCGAACCCCTCTTTCTGTTCTCGCTGTTTTCTATAAAAGTTTAAAATATTAAACTTTTTGTTTATTTTCTCTTGATTTTTTTCCTATTTTCGATATAATAGTCTGGGTTTAGTAAAAATATTCTGAAAGTTTAGCAATACTAAAACAGGAAAGGAAGATGACTGCTGTGGAAATTGGCAGGAAAATTAAGCAATTACGCATACAGAAGGGGCTGACGCTGGAGGAGCTTGCCAGCCGCAGCGAGCTGACAAAGGGCTTTCTTTCTCAGCTAGAGCGAGAGCTGACCTCGCCCTCCATCGCAACCCTGAACGATATTGTAGAGGCGTTGGGCAGCTCCTTAGCGGAGTTTTTCAAGGAGGAGGAGCAGGAGCAGCTTGTCTTTCATAAAAAGGATTTTTTTGTGGATGAGCGCGAAATCTACACCATCAACTGGATTGTGCCGAATACGCAGAAAAACGCCATGGAGCCCATTCTGATAGAGCTGCCGCAGGGCGGAGATTCCTTCGTGATGGACCCCCACAGCGGCGAGGAATTCGGCTATGTCCTGGAGGGAGCGATTATCCTTATGGTCGGGGAGGAAAAGCATATCGTCCATAAGGGCGAAACCTTCTATCTTTCGGGCAAAAGCCGCCATTATCTGAAAAACGAGAAGAAAACAACCGCAAAGGTGCTTTGGGTTTCCACGCCGCCTTTGTTTTAAGTATTGAGTACAAGGAGGATATGAAATGAAGAAAAAGCTGATTCAGTTCAAAAATATCGTCAAGAGCTATGAGGACGGCAAGGTCGTTCTGAAGGGAATTGACCTTGATATTTACGAAAATGAATTTGTGACGCTCCTCGGCCCTTCCGGCTGCGGGAAAACAACGCTTTTGCGTATTTTGGGCGGCTTTTTGCAGGCAGATCAGGGCGAGGTGCTGTTTGACGGGCAGGAAATTTCCAAGCTGCCCCCCTATAAAAGAGAAATCAACACGGTATTCCAGAAATATGCCCTTTTCCCCCACATGAATGTGTATGATAACATTGCCTTCGGCTTGAAGCTGAAAAAGGAGCCGAAGGACATCATCGAGCAGAAGGTAAAGCGTATGCTCAAGCTGGTAAATCTGGAGGAATTTGCGGACAGAAGCGTCACTGCCATGTCCGGCGGGCAGCAGCAGAGAATTGCCATTGCCCGTGCCTTAGTGAATGAGCCGAGCGTACTGCTTTTGGATGAGCCTCTTGGCGCGCTTGACTTAAAGCTCAGAAAGGAAATGCAGCAGGAGCTGAAAAAAATTCAGCAGGAGGTTGGCATCACCTTTATTTATGTGACACATGATCAGGAGGAAGCGCTGACCATGTCCGATAAAATCGTTGTCATGCGAGAGGGCGAAATTCAGCAGATTGGCAGCCCTACTGATATTTATAACGAGCCTGTCAATGAATTTGTTGCGAACTTCATCGGCGAATCCAATATCATTGAAGGTATGATGGTGGATGATTACAAGGTTGTGTTCGGCGGCAGACGCTTTGACTGCGTGGATAACGGCTTTGGTAAAAATGAGGTGGTTGATGTTGTCATCCGTCCGGAGGATTTGGATAT
This sequence comes from Anaerotignum faecicola, assembly GCF_003865035.1. Lineage (NCBI taxonomy): Bacteria > Bacillati > Bacillota > Clostridia > Lachnospirales > Anaerotignaceae > Anaerotignum > Anaerotignum faecicola. The sequence goes on along the minus strand of NZ_BHVZ01000001.1, from coordinate 967,227 downwards.
TGTCCCCCGCGGCGAGGGCAAGCTGAAGGGCGTTGTGAAATCCGTTTTGTTTAAGGGCGTGCATTATGAAACCATGGTGGAAACAAAGGTCGGTACGGAAATCACCGTAAAAATGGCAGTTTCCAACGACAGCCCCGTTTATAACGAAGCGGCAAACGAAAAAATGTCCGCCAACGACTTCTATCTGGATATGGAGGACGTAGAGGAGCTGGACGAAGCAACCATCATTGCCCGTGCGGACGCGCAGGCATGGAATCCCGATGAGGATGAATTTATCTCCATCAAGGAGGTGGATTATGATATCAAAAAGGAAAACGGCAAATATCCCGTTACCTTCTCCACAGCCGCAGGCACCTCCGTTACGGTCAATATGATTGTAAAGGATGAAAACCGCGTGACAAGCACCGAAAACGAGGAAGAAATCTATGCCATGAACTTCTTTAAGAAGGTGGATGAAATTCAGGAAGCGGTTGCACTGGATACCGACCTGAAAACATGGGCGAATGCTTCCGCATGGAGCCTTGAGGATGACACAGCTGTTGAAATTACGGATGTCAAATATGATTTTGACCCCGAAACCATTACCCCCGGCATTTATGATGTGACCTTTGCCACAAAGGGGTATGAATATAAGATTGACACCACGGACAAGTTCGAGGTGGGCGATGAGGTTGGGCTGACCTTCCAACCCGAAGATATCCATATCATGTCGAAGAACAATTATTAAGAAAGGGGGCGTGATAAGTGAAACAATTTCGTAATATGCTCTATCCGTATGTGGTCTGGCTGTTTATCATGGTCTTAGTCCCCATGCTGATGATTTTATTATATGCCTTCACAACCGCAGGCAATGAGGTAACCACCTTCCGCTTCACTCTGGAGAACTTCTCCCGTTTTCTGACGGATACGGTTTTTCTGGATGTACTGAAGCGCTCCCTGCTGATTGCAGTTGTGACAACGGTGGTCTGCGTGCTTTTAGGCTACCCTATCGCCTATACGATTGCAAAGGGACCTGAACGCAGCGGCTTCTTCTGGATTATGCTGATTACTCTGCCGACATGGATTAACATGCTGGTGCGTACCTATGCGTGGGTGGGTATTTTGCAGGATGATGGTCTGGTGAACCGTTTTCTGGGGATGCTCGGCATTGGCTCCTTCCACATGCTCTATACCACCTTTGCAGTTGTTCTGGGGATGGTCTATAACTTCATTCCCTTTATGATATTGCAGATTCATTCCTCCCTTGCGAAGATGGATAAAAGTCTGCTGGAGGCGGCAAGCGACCTTGGCGCAACGCCCATGCAGAGCTTTCTGAAGGTGACACTGCCCCTTTCCCTGCCCGGTGTGCTGAGTGGGATTACGCTGGTGTTCCTGCCTGCGGTGTCCAGCTTCTTTATTCCGAAGCTTCTGGGCGGCGGACAGTATGTACTGGTCGGCAATGTCATTGAAACACAGTTCTTAACCAGCGGCGACTGGAACTTCGGCTCTGCCATTTCTCTGATTATGGCAGTGATCATTATGCTTTCCATGTGGCTGACGCGCAAGGTCGATACAGACCCTGCGGCAAACGGAAAGGGGGCGTAAGGGATGCAGGATAACCGAAAAACAGGCATCGGCGGGAAAGTCCTTCTGGCATTGACCATGATTTTTTTCTATCTGCCGATTCTGTATATCATTGTATTTTCCTTCAACGGCTCCCGTTCGCTGACACATCTGGAGGGGTTCTCTCTCCGTTGGTATGAAAAGATGTTCGCGGACAGCAATATGATGGAAGCTGTTGTCTATACCATCGTGATTGCGGTGCTGGCAACGGTGATTTCTACGATTGCAGGCACTCTGGCGGCAATCGGGATGTCCCGTTCCAAAAAAATTCTGCGCAATCTGGTAGATCAGGTGAATAATCTGCCGATTCTCAACCCTGAGATTGTAACCGCTATCGGGCTGCTGATGTTTTTCAGTGCCCTTGGCGTGAAAAAGGGCTTTGTGACGCTGCTTCTGGCGCATATTATGTTCTGTATCCCCTATGTGATACTGTCTGTTATGCCGAAGCTGCGCTCCCTTGACCCGAACCTTGCGGATGCCGCCATGGACTTGGGCGCAACGCCCTTTCAGGCACTGACAAAGGTTATTGTGCCGCAGATTCTGCCGGGTATTATCTCCGGCGCATTGGTTGCCTTTACCATGAGCTTTGATGATTTCATCATTTCTTATTTCGTAACGGGCAACGGTGTCCAGAATATCTCTATTCTGGTATACACCATGTCTAAGCGTGTCAACCCGTCCATCAATGCGCTGTCCACTCTGGTGATTGTGCTGATTACCGTTGCGCTGACGGTTGTGAATGTCATTCCCGTTATCCGCGAAAAGCAGGGCAAAAGCGGTGCAGCCCTCGGCAAGCGCGGCATGGCGGTTTGCATGGCGGTTGTGGTTGCCATCACAGGCGTGAGCATTGCCATGCTCAGAAAGGGCGGCGGTGCTTCTCCGCAGGATGCCATTGCGAAATATGGCTCTGATACCTTAAAGCTGTATATCCCCGGGGAATACATGAGCGAGGAGCTGATTCCAAACTTTGAAAAGGAATATGGGGTAAAGGTAATTGTGGAACTTTTCGATTCCAACGAGATGATGTATACGAAGCTGCAGGCAGGGGATTCCTATGACGTTGTCGTTCCCTCTGATTATATGATTCAGCGTATGCTTGCAGATGATGCCCTGCAGGAATTGGATAAAGACCTGATTCCCAATCTGGATAACCTGACCCCCGAGGTGAAGAATCTCCCCTATGACCCCGACAATACCTATTCTGTACCGTATTTCTGGGGCAGCGTCGGCATTATCTATAACCATAACAACGTAGACCCTGCCGAGGTGGAGGAGCAGGGCTTCGATATCCTGCGCAACCCGAAATATAAGGGGCATATCTATATGTACGATTCCGAGCGTGATGCCTTCATGGTGGCGCTCAAGGCGCTTGGCTATTCCATGAATACAAGCGATGCTGATGAAATTCAAGCGGCGTATGAGTGGCTGCTGGATATGAATAACACCATGAACCCGACCTACGTCACAGATGAGGTTATCGATGGCATGGCGAATGGCAATAAGGACATCGCGATTGTATACAGCGGCGACGCAACCTATGTCCAGTCCGAAAATGAGGACATGAGCTACTGGATGCCAAAGGAAGGCACAAACCTCTGGTATGATGCCATGGTGGTTCCCAAAAACGCACAGAATCCCCTTCTGGCGCAGGAATTCATCAATTATACACTGACCTATGAAGCGGCACTGGGGAATTCCGAATATGTCGGCTATAGCTCTCCCAATGAGGAGGTTATGCTGGAGCTGAGCGGCGAGGAGGGCATGTACGGCGCATACGAAGCCTATATCCCCCGTTCCGGCTACGAAAAGGATGAGGTATTCCAGGATAATCCCATTCTGAAAAAGAAGATTGCCGAGCTTTGGATTAAGGTAAAGGCTTCAAAGGGGTGAGAGGAATGTTTGAAAAATGCAGACTGATTTGCTTAGGCAATGACGCAGGCAAGCAGGCATGGCTTGCGGGCGGGGGAGAACCGGCACTGATTTTCTCTGCCAATCAGCTCAGGGGGCGGCTTGCCATCGGTGAGGCTTTGCCTGAACAGCTTGTGTTTGACGGCAGCCTGAAGGATTGTATCCATATTTTTTCGGAGCAGTCCATAGAGGAGGGCAGCGAGAAAATCAATGCCTATCTGGAGCAGGGCGCAGCCGAATGGACAGAAAACGGCTGGGAGCAGTTCACCTGCCGCACGGCGGTGCTTGGCTGCTGCAGTGGATTTTATCTTTCCATCGTCAATAAAAAAGACTTATAAGTCGAAATCAGGATTTCGACTTGCACGAAAAAAAGAGATGTGAGTTTCACATCTCTTTTTTATTTAGAAAAACATATCATAAATTACTTTAATAAACAGCAGCACGATTACCACAATCAGCATTTTGCGGATGACCGCCGCGCCTTTTTTTATGGCAACCCCTGCGCCTGCATAATTGCCGCAGATATTCAGCACTGCCGCAGGAATCGCAACCTTCCAATATACCGTTCCTGCCAGAATATACACTGCCAGAGAAGCACAGTTGGACGCAAGGTTCAGAAACTTTGCGTTTCCTGTTGCTGTCCGCATATCATATTTCAGAATCAGGCAGAAGGCAATCAGTGCAAATGTGCCTGTCCCCGGTCCGAATAGACCGTCATACAGCCCAATCAAGCCGCCAATCAGCACGGAAAGGGCATATTTTTTCCGCTTGCCGAATCGGTCGGAATGGTTATCGTTGCCCATGTTTTTGTTGATGAGCGTAATCACTGCCGCAACAGGCAGAATCACGAGAAGCATGGTTTTCAGCGTATGCGCATCCAGTACCAGCACGATTTTTGCCGCAATCGCGGAGCAGACAAACGCCCCTGCCGCTGCCAGCAGCCCCACGGGGATATCCACCATTTTGTTGCGGTAGTACCGCAGGGTGGCGATTGCTGTGCCGCAGGAGGATGCAAATTTATTGCAGGCATAGACCATGTGGACGGGCAGACCGCTGATGAGGTAGGCGGGAATGGTAATCAGACCACCGCCCCCTGCAATAGCATCCAGAAAGCCTGCCAGAAAGCTTGCAAGCATCAGAAAAACGAAGCTTTGCGTTGAAATAATCAGGTGAAGCATGTTTCATTCCTCTTTTGTGATAGCTTCTGAAGCTGCTCAGGCTTCGCTTGCCTTTGTGGTAACGGTTTTCGTGGAAACGCCGTCAAGCATCCCCAGCTTGCCGGAAAGTGCGCTTGTCACGCTGCCGGGGGCATCCATCACAATGCAGATGATGGAAACCTTGCGTTCTCTGTAGGGAATCCCCATGCGCCCCACGATGTAGCTGCCGTATTCATGCAGAAGATCGTTCACTGCTGCCGCCTGCGCTGTGTCCTCAATGATAATGCTGATAACGGAAATGCGATTTTCCATAGGTTTTTCCTCCTTATTTTCATAAAACGGTATCCAAAGAATACGCCGAACCCTTCGTTCGGTCACTACCTAGAAGGATAACAAATCTGCCGCCGCTTTGCAAGGAAAAACCATCCTTTCGCCGCCGTATAATAGCCATAATCAGAAAAACTTATCCTACTGATAAAAAATCCTTATCTTTTTTGGAAAATCTGCTATCATACGGCAAAAATCCCCTTTATTTTTCTCTGTTTCTATGCCGTTGTTTTGGTTGTATTACCTTTTTTTTTCGTTTAAAATAAAACTAGCGGAAAAAATTCTGCGGACTACAAAATAATACGGTTTGTTTTTTATACATAAGGAGGCACATCATGGGCGGCTTTTTTGGCGTAACAAGTAAAAATGACTGCGTTCTGGATATTTTCTTTGGCGTAGATTATCACTCTCATCTAGGCACAAAAAAAGGCGGTATGGCACTTCATAGTAAGGAAAAGGGATTTCAGAGAGAAATCCATAACATTGAAAACACACCCTTCCGTACAAAATTCGAGGATGATTTGTATGAATTTGAGGGCTGCGTTTCCGGCATCGGCTGTATCAGCGATAACGACCCTCAGCCCCTGCTTGTGCGTTCCCATCTGGGCACCTACGCTATTACCACCATCGGTGCGATTAACAATGCAGAGGAGCTGCTGCAGGCGGAATTTGATAAAGGGCATCAGTTTATGTCCCGTTCCACAGGCAACGTAAACGAGACGGAGCTGGTTGCAAGCCTGATTAACCAGAGGAGCGATCTCATCAGCGGCATCAAATATGCACAGGAGGCGATCGAAGGCTCTGTTACCCTTCTGATTCTGACGGAGGATGATGCAATCATTGCCGCAAGAGATAGACTGGGCAGACTCCCTGTTCTCATCGGGAAGGATGAGGAGGGCTATGCCGTTTCCTTTGAATCCTTCGCATATCAGAAGCTGGGCTATGAAAAGGATTATGAGCTTGGCCCCGGCGAAATCGTGAAAATTACCCCCGAAGGCTACAAAACCTTACAGCCTGCCGGCGAGGATATGAAAATCTGTGCCTTCCTCTGGAGCTATTACGGCTACCCTAACTCCAATTATGAGGGCGTTAATGTAGAAGTGATGCGTTATAAAAACGGCGAGATTATGGCGCGGGATGAAGCGGCAAGAGGAACACTCCCTGAGGTCGATTATGTCGCAGGTATCCCCGATTCCGGCGTGCCTCATGCCATGGGCTATGCGCAGGAAAGCGGCTATACCTATGCGCGCCCCTTCGTAAAATATACCCCGACATGGCCTCGTTCCTTCACACCTGCGAGCCAGAAAATCAGAAACCGCGTGGCGAAGATGAAACAGATTCCCGTACCCGAGCTGATCGAAGGCAAAAAGCTGCTCTTTGTGGATGACTCCATCGTTCGTGGTACGCAGCTTGGAGAAACCGTTGAATTCCTTTATAGCACCCATGCAAAGGAGGTTCACATGCGTTCTGCCTGTCCTCCCATCATGTATGGCTGCAAATATCTGAATTTCACAAGCAAGAGCAGTGAGGATGATTTGCTTGCACGCCGCATCATTCATGAATTGGAAGGGTTGCAGGGGGATGCGTATCTGGAAGAATATGCGGATGCCTCCACGGAAAGAGGGCAGTGCATGCTGAAGCGCATTTGTGAAAAGCTTGGCTTTGCTTCCCTTGGGTTCCAGTCTCTGGATGGTCTGCTGGAGGCAATCGGTCTGCCCAAAGAAAAGGTATGTACCTATTGCTGGAACGGGAAAGAATAAAATTGAAATAAAAAACAAACGAGGATATAAGAAAAGCCGAGAATCATTTGATTCTCGGCTTTTTGCGTGGGTGTGCGGCTGTCCGTGGGAATAAATGCACAGCCGCATACCGTAGTGCAGGAGCACTCTGTAAAATTGATTCAATTTGACAAATTGGAAGTTGCGTGTTCCTACAAGCGGTGCATAAATGCAATGAAATGGCTGATGGGAGCTTGCTCACATTCAGACATATTCAACTGCATTTATATAGCGCGCCAGCGCGACATGAACATGAAGCGTAGCGGAATGTGAATGGTACCGCTTAGACAAACATGAATTTATAGTGCATCTCTCGGACAATTCTTCACGCATTCAAAGCAAAGAATACATTCCGTACCGTTTTTTCGTTTTCTGGAATTATCTGTAACATCTACTTCCATAGGACACACATTTTTACATTTGCCGCATGAAACACATTTGCTTTTATCGCATTTAATTCGGAGCAGCGAAAAATAACTCATAGGTTTTAAGAATATAGTGATAGGACATATGTATTTGCAAAATGCACGATTATCCTTAAAGACAAAAGCCAATATTATCCCAACTATATAGTATATGGCATTTCCAATGATAAACGCCCAAAACATAATCCTCTCAATGTTACCGATATGAGCAAGAAATAGCACCGAAACAAATATAAGAGAAATTGCAAATGTTATATACCTTATCCACCCAATCTTTTCCCGTGGTGTTTTGGGAACTTTATACGGAAGAAAATCAAGCACCATTGCCGTCCAACAGGCATACCCACACCAACCTCTGCCAAAAAGCAATGGTCCAAAAATTTTTGCCACCGCATAATGAATTGTTGCGGCTTCAAATACCCCTGTAAAAAGATAATACCAAAATCCCTCAATCTGCATATTTTCACCGCAAATAAAGCCCAAATACACCAACATATAAAGTCCGACTAAAAGCTGTGCAACTCTGCGGGCATATTTGTATTTTTTTATATAAAGAAATATCCCGAAAAAAATTGATATTCCGATATAGCTAAAATTAAAAAGGTAAAATATATTGTCCTGTGTCAGCCATAATGTTACTGCAATAGTCATAAATATTCCCAATACACCAAGCGGTAGAAAATACTTTTTCATTTTATTCCTCCAATCCACAAACCGGAATTTAGCGGTCAGTGTACAGTAGTCGGTAGTCAGTTAAAGTATCGCCAATTTTCAACTGCATTGTCATATATTTCTCCGAAAAACGCAATGTAATTGCGTTTTGATAAAAGTTTAGGTCAAGCCTTTTCAAAGGCTTGCAGGGTGTGGGACAGAGTCCCACGGTCTTAGATAAATCCCGATTTGCTAATCTGTTATGCCACAAATTATATCACATCGGTTTTTAAAAAAACACTTCTATATGTAAAGGCACCCCGAAGACTGCCCGGGGCACCGCGTCTATCCATCCCCAATGCGGAGCAAATAGACGCTCTATGTACATAACGATATTCAATTTTATCCACTATAACAGCATGGTACTCAAAACATCCGCTTTTTTTGATTAGCAGCTTTTTATATAAGAAAAGCCGAAAGCCCTTGAGAACAAAGGCTTTCGGCGTTATTATCTGGCGCGCCAAAAGGGATTCGAACCCCCGGCCTTCCCCTTAGGAGATGGACCCAGTGCATATATTCCCTATCAACGGAGATAAAGAAAATGCAGTTATATCAAGGCATTTCTCCACATTCACTGTAAACCTCGTACAAGTAAAATCAAGCAAAAACAAAGGATTTTAGCCCCCTATTGTTTGCACTCTGTTTGCAAAGGCGCGAATTTTAGCGTTAGCCAAAAGTTCAATTCCCGTCGGGACTTAATTATATTTATGGTATCGTGGACATAGTCTACCCTACATAGAGGCTCATTACAAGAGGTATTGAGCCAGTAAAAGTGCCTGTTTTATCTTTCTCAGGAAAGGTAGAGCAGGCACTTTTTTCATATCTAAACTTAGAAAGAAATGAGGTGAAATCATGAATACACAGATTATTGCCATAGCCAACCAAAAAGGTGGTGTCGGCAAAACAACCACTTGTGCCAATCTTGGAATTGGTCTGGCGCAGTCCGGGAAGAAAGTCCTTCTGATTGACGGAGACCCACAGGGAAGCCTGACCATCAGCTTGGGCAATCCTCAGCCTGATAAGCTGCCCTTTACACTGTCAGACGCTATGGGCCGTATTTTGATGGATGAACCAATTCGTCCCGGCGAGGGTATCCTGCACCACCCTGAGGGCGTAGACCTGATGCCTGCGGACATCCAGCTATCTGGTATGGAGGTATCTCTGGTAAACGCTATGAGCCGAGAAACCATTCTGCGACAATATCTGGACACGCTGAAGGGGCAATACTCCCATATCCTTATTGATTGCCAGCCCTCCCTGGGTATGCTTACGGTCAATGCACTGGCTGCCGCTAATAGGGTTATAATCCCCGTCCAGGCAGAGTATCTTCCAGCTAAAGGTTTGGAGCAGCTTTTGCAAACTATCAATAAGGTTCGCAGACAAATCAATCCCAAGCTGCAAATTGATGGGATTCTGCTGACGATGGTAGACAGCCGAACCAATTTTGCCAAAGAAATCTCCGCTCTTCTGCGCGAAACCTATGGCAGTAAGATCAAGGTGTTTACATCAGAAATTCCTCATTCTGTCAGGGCTAAAGAAATCAGTGCTGAAGGAAAAAGCATTTATGCCCATGATCCTAATGGCAAAGTGGCTGAGGGCTACAAAAATCTGACGAAGGAGGTATTGAAACTTGAAAAGCAGCGCGAAAAAAATAGAGCTGGCCTCAGTAGATGACCTGTTTTCTACAGAAGAAAGTCGGCAAGACGAGCAACTGGAAAAAATTCAGGAAATTCCCCTATCTGAACTGCATCCGTTCAAGGATCACCCCTTCAAGGTCAAGGATGATGATGCAATGATAGAAACCGCAGACAGCATCAAAAAGTATGGTGTGTTGGTTCCTGCGATTGCCAGACCACTGCCTGATGGCAGTTATGAGCTGGTAGCCGGTCACAGACGCCGCAGAGCCAGCGAATTGGCCGGAAAAGAAACCATGCCTGTCATTGTGCGCGACTTGGATGACGATGCTGCCACAATTATTATGGTTGACAGCAATTTGCAGCGAGAAAATCTGCTCCCCAGTGAAAGGGCTTTTGCCTACAAAATGAAGCTGGAAGCCATTAAACATCAAGGAGCAAGAACAGACCTGACTTCTGTTCAAGTTGAACAGAAGTTGAGCGCCAGAGACCAGGTGGCAAAAGAAGCCGGTGAACGAAGCGGTATCCAGGTAATGCGATATGTTCGTTTGACTGAACTGATTCCAGAGCTTTTGGATATGGTGGATGAAAAGAAAATCGCATTTAACCCAGCCTATGAACTCTCTTTTTTGAAACCGGACGAACAGCAAATGCTGGTGGAAACAATGGACTATGAGCAGGCTACCCCTTCTCTCTCTCAGGCTCAGCGAATGAAAAAGTTCAGCCAGGAAGGGAAATTGTCAGAAGATGTGATGCTTGCCATCATGTCAGAGGAAAAAAAGGGTGATCTGGATAAAGTGACCTTGAGCAGCGATACCTTGCGAAAGTATTTCCCCAAAAGCTATACACCGGCCAAAATGCAGGAAACCATTATTAAACTGCTGGAACAATGGCAGAAAAAACGCCAACGAGATCAGGAACGATGAAGGGAGAGCCTATGAAAGATATTGCAGCAAGGGAACTGAAAGGCCACAACATTCTTGCAGTGGAGCGATTTTGGGACAGCACTTTCTGGATGATTGAGTTTACTGTCTTGCGCCCTACTGCTTATGGAGAACCTGGTGACGAAATGAGGCTTTTTCTCACAGAGGACGGGTATCAGTCAGCTCTGCAAAGCCAGCAGCGTCGAGAAATCAAAATTAAGAGATATGCCCATGTTATTGAGGGGCATATCCTCGACTTCAAGCCTAAAAAACACCGTCGTTCATAACCGATACAACGAAAGGAAAGGAATGAATATGTGTACTGTAAGAGAAATCCGAGAAGCTATTCAAGAAGATTGCCGCTCACAGCGTGATATGGAATCCACCGAGATTGACCGTGTTTTTCAAACCTTACCATTTTCTCAGGAAAGGGATCTGTTTGATAAACCACCAATGCCAAAACGCCCCTACCGACGCAAGAAAAAAGATACAGACAGACCCTAACCGCTGCCACAATTCTTTTATGAATTGCGGCTTTTTTCATACCTGAGAAATGAAAGGAGTGAAGTAAATGGCTGTTTTTCGTGTAGAACGCACTGGCGATTACACGGTTATGAGCAATTTTCATCTAAAAGACAAACGACTTTCTTTGAAGGCAAAGGGTCTCTTGTCGCAAATGTTATCTCTGCCTGATGACTGGGATTATACGCTGTCAGGACTCAGCTATATCAATCGAGAAAGCAAAGATGCAATCCGCTCTGCTGTCAATGAGCTTGAAACAGCCGGATACATTCGGCGCAGACAGACAACTGATGCTTCTGGTAAATTCGCAGCCAATGAGTATACCATTTTTGAGCGTCCCATCGAGGGAGAACCAATGTTGGATAAGCCGTTGTCGGAAAACCCGATAACGGTAAACCCGTCAGCGGTAAATCCGTTACCGGAAAATCCAACACAATTAAATACTAAGAAATCAAATACCCAAAAACAAAATACTCATGGATCAAATACCGATTCCATTCCCTTCCGGGAAACAGCGGCGGTAATACCGCCGGAACGGAAAGGAAGGGATGCGATGTCTGTCACAGAGATAGAAAATTATCGGGAATTGATTTTGGAGAATATCGAGTATGATTGTCTGAAGCAGCGTTATCCTCTCTACCTGGATGACCTGAATGAGATCGTAGAGCTGTTGGTAGAAACGGTCTGTGCCAAACGAAAGACCACCCGGATCTCTGGTGCGGACTTTCCTCATGAAATTGTACGCTCCCGCTTTTTGAAGCTGGACAGCTCTCACATCGAGTTTGTCATGGACTGTCTGCAAAAGAACACCACCCAGGTACACAACATCAAGCAGTACCTGCTTGCAGTGCTGTTCAACGCTCCTACCACCATGAATAACCACTACACTTCACTGGTAAATCACGATATGCACGCAGGCGGCTGGTAATCAGCCGCTTTTGTATTACACCAAAGGAGGCACAGCATGAATCAGATTGAAATTTTCAATAGTCCAGAGTTCGGAAGCATTCGCACTTTGGAACAGAATGGCAAAGTATTATTTTGCGGTACAGATGTGGCAACAGCGCTGGGATATACCAATCCACGCAAAGCCGTCCGCGACCATACCAGGGGTGGAACGAAATGTTCCATAGGGGTCCAGACTGGGAAAAAGGCAGATGGAAGCCCCGCGGTACAAATGGTCGAAATGCTCTTTATCCCCGAAGGTGATCTATATCGTCTGATCGCCCATAGTAAACTGCCGTCAGCGGAACGGTTTGAACAATGGGTGTTTGATGAAGTTCTACCTGCCATTCGCAAGCACGGAGCCTATCTCACAAAAGAGAAGTTGTGGGAGATAGCCACTTCTCCGGAAGCTCTGATAAAGCTCTGCTCCGAGCTGCTTGCTGAGCGGGAAGAAAATGCGTCGCTACGAGAGGAAAATGCCCTGCTGGAGAGTAAGGCAGCCTTTTATGATTTGTTCATCGACCTCAATCACAGTACCAACCTCCGCACCACCGCCAAAGAGTTGCTTGTCCCGGAGCGTCGGTTTGTCCGTTTCCTTCTGGAAAAGCGTTTTGTGTACCGCACCGCATCCGGTAATGTACTGCCCTATGCAAAGCCAGCCAATGAAGGACTGTTTTGTGTCAAAGACTACTGCAATCACGGGCATATCGGCTCCTATACGCTGATAACCCCGCAAGGCAAACTCTACTTTGCTCAGCTGAGAGACATGATTTTGATGGTTGTATGAGAGTGGGAAAGGAAGTGAGTTTTATGCCAGAAGGCAAAACAATCGGTCAGCTGATGGAAGAAATGCGCCAGAAAGCTGGAGCGCAGAACTATCACGGCCATGACTACATGGATCTCCAGCGATTTGCTGAGAACACCCGGCACATGATTATTTTTGATGTGCTGACGCATGACTCCCCGGTGGGCTGGAAAGGTGAACGAACCCGCCTGTTTTTGTCAGATAAGGGCTATGAAAAAGCTCTGGACAGTCAGGCAAAGGGACAGATCAAGATTCTCAGTCATGCAAAGGTCAGAAATGGAGATTTGCTCTATGACCGTTCTGAGCAAATTCGTTGAGGGCGGTTCGATGAAGAAATACCTTCTCCGGCGGCTGGTGGTCCCGCCTTAGAAATAAATGCACCACCCCTGCACATTTTGTGGAAAGGAGGCGATGAAAATGCAGGAAGAAGTGGAAAACAGGACTTTAACGCTGGTTGTCAGCGGAACAAAGTTCACCGGCAGGCTGCTCAAAGCCGCCATCAGCAAGTACCTTGCCCACCGCAAGGAAAAGAAGCTGCAAAAGCAGAGAAGCCGTGACGCGCCTGTGAAGCCCCAGGGCAAGCAGACGGTGAAACAGCTGATTGGTCAAAACCAAGGGGTTTCCAACATCGAGATCACCGACCCCTCCATCAAGGAGTTTGAGAAGATCGCCCGGAAATACGGCGTGGACTATGCGGTGAAGAAGGACCGCAGCAGCTCCCCACCCAAGTACCTGATCTTTTTCAAGGGTCGGGACGCGGATGCCCTGACCGCTGCTTTTACCGAGTACACCGGGAAAAAGGTCAGAAAGGCGGAGAAATCCGAGCGCCCGTCCGTGCTGGCAAAGCTGAGCCAGTTCAAAGAACTGGTAAAACACGCCGTCGTGGACCGGAACAAGCGGAAGGAGCTGGAACGATGAAAAAGCAGCTGAACATCAAAAAGCTCATTTTGCTGAATCTGCCGTATATCCTGATGGGGCTTTTCTCCACCAACTTCGGTGAAGCGTGGCGGATGGCCGTGGGTGCGGACGCTTCGGCAAAAATGCTCTCGTTCTTCTCCACGCTGCCGGTGGCGCTGGCCAGCTGGTGGCCCAGCCTGCACCCGCTGGACCTGCTGGTGGGCCTGTGCTGCTGCGGCGGCCTGCGGCTGGCTGTGTACCTGAAAAGCAAGAACGCCAAGAAGTACAGGCACGGCATGGAATACGGTTCCGCCCGGTGGGGAACCCATGAGGACATTACACCCTACATCGACCCGGTATTCCAGAACAATGTGATTCTGACGAAAACGGAGAGCCTGACAATGAACAGCCGCCCCAAGGACCCAAAGACCGCCAGAAACAAAAATGTGCTGGTGATTGGCGGCTCCGGTTCCGGTAAGACCCGCTTCTGGCTCAAACCGAATCTGATGCAGATGCACAGTTCCTATGTGGTCACAGACCCGAAGGGAACCATTTTGGTGGAGTGCGGAAAAATGCTCCAAAGGGGCGCACCCAAGCTGGGGAAAGACGGAAAGCCTATGAAGGATAAGCACGGCAAGGTCATTTATGAGCCGTACCGAATCAAGGTCCTAAATACTATTAACTTCAAGAAGTCCATGCACTATAACCCTTTCGCCTATATCCATAGCGAAAAGGACATCTTGAAGCTGGTAACAACGCTGATCGCCAATACCAAAGGCGAAGGCAAGGCCGGAGACGATTTCTGGGTAAAAGCAGAAACCTTGTTGTACTGCGCGCTTATTGGCTATATCCATTATGAGGCTCCGGTGGAGGAACAAAACTTCTCCACCCTCATTGAGTTCATCAACGCCATGGAAGTCCGTGAGGATGACGAGGAGTTCAAAAACCCCGTAGACCTGATGTTTGATGCGCTGGAAGCCGAGAAGCCAAACCACTTTGCGGTGCGCCAGTATAAGAAATATAAGCTGGCCGCCGGAAAAACAGCCAAGTCGATTTTGATTTCCTGCGGCGCTCGCCTTGCCGTGTTCGACATTGCAGAGTTGCGTGAGGTCACGGCTTATGATGAGCTGGAGCTGGATACTCTGGGAGACAGGAAAACTGCCCTGTTCCTCATCATGAGTGACACTGATGACAGCTTTAATTTCCTTATATCCATGTGTTATACCCAGCTGTTTAACCTGCTCTGCGAAAAGGCCGACGATGTGTACGACGGCAGACTGCCGGTTCATGTGCGCTGTCTGATCGACGAGTGCGCCAACATTGGCCAGATACCCAAGTTGGAAAAGCTGGTGGCCACCATCCGAAGCCGTGAGATCTCCGCCTGTCTGGTGTTGCAGGCGCAGAGTCAGCTCAAGGCGATTTATAAGGATAACGCAGATACCATTATCGGAAACATGGATACTTCCATCTTTCTGGGCGGTAAGGAGCCGACCACTCTCAAGGAGCTGGCCGCCGTGCTGGGTAAGGAAACCATCGACACCTACAACACCGGAGAGAGCCGTGGGAGGGAAACATCCCATTCACTCAACTATCAAAAATTGGGGAAAGAGCTGATGAGCCAGGATGAGCTTGCTGTTATGGATGGCGGCAAGTGTATCCTCCAGCTGCGCGGTGTGCGTCCTTTCCTTTCGGATAAGTACGACATCACCAAGCACCCCAATTTCAAGTACACTGCCGACGCGGATGACAAGAACGCTTTTGATATTGAAGCATTCTTGTCCGCAAGGCTGAAACTCAAGCCCAATGAGGTCTGCGATGTATATGAAGTAGACACAAAGGGCGCTTAATTTCGTTCCGCTTTAGAAGGGAGTGATCTTATCTATTCGCCGCATCTGCCCTCTATGGGCCATTGGCGTACAAAGCGGACAATCGCGAGAAAAAATAATGAAAAAGGAGGACAGCCGGAATCATGCCCCCGGAAACCGGGCGGCAGATTGTTCCGGCTTTTGTATGCCTATGAAACATGACAAACCTATTTTTTAATCAGATTCCGGCTAACAAACTATATGGCATTTTTTGAACAGGCAATCACCGTTCTTCAGACCCTCGTTATCGCGCTCGGTGCCGGTCTCGGTATCTGGGGCGTTATCAACCTGCTGGAAGGTTACGGCAACGACAACCCCGGCGCCAAGAGCCAGGGCATGAAGCAGCTCATGGCCGGTGCTGGTGTAGTCGTGGTAGGCATGGTCCTTGTACCTCTGCTCTCCGGGCTTTTCTCTGTCTAAGCGTCTCCGTATGAAATCCTTGCCGCTCCCGCAGTTTTGCGGGGGCGGCGGAAAGGAGGTTGACACCGTATGGATTTCTTACTTGAAGCCCTGACAAATTGGCTGAAAGAAATGCTGGTGGGCGGTATTATGAGCAACCTTTCGGGGATGTTTGACAGCGTAAACCAACAAGTCGCGGATATATCCGTACAGGTAGGCCAGACCCCACAGGGATGGAATGGCAGTATTTTCAGCATGATTGAGAACCTGTCAAACTCCATTATGGTGCCGATTGCAGGCGTGATCCTGGCTATCGTGATGACCGTAGATCTGATCCAGATGATCGCAGACAAGAACAACCTGCATGATGTGGACACCTGGATGATTTTTAAGTGGGTGTTCAAATCAGCCGCCGCCATCCTCATTGTCACAAACACATGGAATATCGTGATGGGCGTCTTTGATATGGCTCAGAGCGTAGTAGCGCAGGCAGCAGGGATCATCGGTTCGGATGCGTCCATTGACATTTCCTCAGTTATGACCGATCTGGAACCGAGGCTGATGGAAATGGATCTGGGACCGCTGTTCGGGCTTTGGTTCCAGAGTATGTTTATCGGCGTTACCATGTGGGCGCTGTATATCTGCATCTTCATCGTGATTTATGGCCGTATGATTGAAATTTACCTTGTGACATCCGTTGCGCCCATCCCCATGGCTGCCATGATGGGCAAGGAATGGGGCGGCATGGGCCAGAACTATCTGCGCTCCCTGCTGGCGCTGGGCTTTCAGGCGTTTCTCATCATCGTCTGCGTGGCAATTTATGCTGTGCTGGTGCAGAACATCGCTCTGGAAGATGACATCATCATGGCGATCTGGAGCTGCGTGGGCTACACCGTGCTGCTATGTTTTACGCTGTTCAAAACCGGCAGTCTCGCAAAATCAGTCTTTCAGGCTCATTAAACTATGTCGGGAGGTACATTATGAAAGAGATAACTTTAGGAACACTTTTTGACGGGATAGGGGGTTTCCCCTATGCCGCCTTATTTTATGGAATCCGTCCTGTCTGGGCAAGTGAAGTTCTGCCGACAGCCATATCGGTCACAAAACGGCATATTCCAGAAATGGTCCATGTAGGAGATATTACAAAACTGGACGGACGCAAGCTGCCACCTGTGGACATCATCACTTTTGGTTCACCCTGTCAGGGACTATCCATCAGCGGACGCAGGTTAGGGTTAGCGGATGAGCGCAGCGGGTTGTTTTCTGAAGCAATCCGTATTATTCGAGAAATGCAGGAGGTAACACATGGACAATATCCGCAAATCGCAATATGGGAAAACGTCCCCGGAGCTTTGTCATCCGCAGGAGGATGTGACTTTGCGGCTGTGCTGCAAGCGTTCACAGAAACCCCGGTTCCAATGCCTTATTCTGGGCGATGGGCCAACGCCGGAATGGTACGAAGCCGAGGAATTGATCTCGCTTGGTGCGTGTACGACGCCCAATATTTCGGAACAGCACAGCGACGCAGGCGCATGTTCCTTGTCGCTGATTTTAGAGGAAAATGCGCCGGACAAATACTTTTTGTCCCCAAAAGCCTGCGAGGGTATTTTGAATCGGGCGGAACGCCGCGGCAAGCACTTACCTCCTTTGCTGCAAGCAGCGCTGGAGGAACAGTCCCGCAAGACCGATATTTGAGCGATACCGAAGTGTACTGCATTGTGGGCAATATCATTGGACGCCAGCCGCATAACGGAGGAAATGGAGCTGGATACCAAAGTGACATTTCTTATACCCTGACAGGGGCAGACCGTCATGCGGTTGTTGCGCCGCTTGTCATACTCAACGACCAGGGCGGAGCTTCTATGAGCGTGGAGCGCAGTAATATTTCTCCTACTCTGCGAAGCCAAACACACGGAAATCTGCCAATCATAGCTGCTATGTCACAATCTCCTCCCGCCATGGTCAGTGCCGGTTTCCGCTATAAAGCAGGAAGTGCGGCCGGCAGTATAGGGTATCAGGAGGAATTGGCTCCAACTCTTATGGCATATCAACCTTGCGGAGCGTTGGTCGCCCAACCAGAGAGAAAATATATTGTGCGTCGGCTAACCCCTATGGAGTGTGAGCGGTTGCAGGGATTCCCGGATGGATGGACCGCATACGATTTTGAGCATGGGATAATCAGTGATTCAAAGCGATATGAGATGTTAGGAAACAGCGTTTATTGGGACAAAGCCATTATGTTAATGATGGGCACAAAAATGGCATGAATACAAGGCTTCTGTGGATTTTACTGCACATAATACTCCACATTTCAACCTTTAATCATAGCAGCTAAAACCTTTAAAGTAAGGGCTTACTTTTTCCGCTTGTTCAAGTAGAATTGTCATTGTAATAGGAGAAATTTCTACATGAAGGGCGGTGGGTATATTGCTAAACAAGCTAATCAAAGACCTCATTGACAAAGGTGCAGTAACTCTAAAAGAACAGGGATATTCCATACGCAGTAGCGAATACGCCCTATTGACATGGAAGCAATTTCAAGAGTTCTGCAATAAAAAGGGATATGAAACATATTTGCCCTCGCATAAAGATGAATTCATCACAGAACTCGGCAAGTGCACTCCACCTTTAAGGCAGTCCACAATTGACCGTAAAGCCGGAAGCATGAAAATGCTTGATCTGCTTGCCACCAAAGGTACCTGGGGAAAGGGGATGCTCAATCCTCTGCAAGAGTTGTTGCCGGAATTCAACTCCTTTCTTGATGCGCAGGAAGAATATCTCATCAAAACCGGTTATTCAGAATGCACCAGAGAAACGATGCGAAATTATATCTCCGTAGTTATGCGGTACTTTCAGAATGCTGGTATAACAAAGCTGGAAGAACTTAACAGCTCACATGTCTCGGCATATCTGCTGACTCTGAGAGGCCATGCAAAAAGTACAGTGCGTTGTGAACTCAGCCGACTGCGGAAGTTCCTGTCGTATCTGTATCTGCTTGGATATACATCCGAAAATCTTGCACCTCATGTACCTGAATATCGTCTGGGACAAGCACAGAGCATAATTAAAATCTGGGAGTCAGAGGAAATCAATGCAGTATTGGAAACCGTGAACAGAGCCAGCCCAAAAGGAAAACGAGACTATGCTTTCATTACTATTGCCGCTGAACTTGGTGTGCGAAGCAAAGATATCTGCAATTTGAAGTTGTCCGATATTGACTGGGAGCTTTGTTCAATCTCCTTTGTGCAAAGCAAGACGGGCAAGCCGAACACACTTCCTCTCAGCGAAAAAGTGGGATCTGCTATTATTGACTACCTGCATATTCGTCCGCAAACAAAATGCGAATACCTGTTTGTCAGTTTGAACCCTCCATATGGCAAGATGAAATCAATCCATTCAGCGTTCCATAGGTATGTCGCGCGTTCAGGGGTAAAAGTGCCAATTCATGCGCATCACGGCCTGCATTCTCTTCGGGCAACCGTTGCGACAAAACTGCTATCTGCCGATGTGTCTCCAGATATCATTTTTTCATTTCTTGGCCATTCGGACCGAGAATCTCTGGGACATTACATCCGTCTGGATATTGAAAACCTGCGTGAATGCGCCCTGTCGTTTGAGGATGGTGATCTCTTATGAGCAGAACTTACGAGTACAGAAGCGGACTGGCAAGTCAAATAAGTGCTTTTATTGCAGAAAAGCGGGCCTGCGGATGTAAGTATGAAAAAGAAGCCAAAACCTTTCAAACATTGGACCGGTTTCTCGTAGAACAAGGAATCAATACTCCAGTGTTGCCGGAATTGGTCGTTGAGAAATGGATTGAAAAGCGGCCCAATGAAAAGCGTAAAAATCAAAAATGGCGGCTTAATTTCACAAAACGCTTTGCCAAATATCTTCAATTGAATGGCTATGCCGCGTACTACCCCGAACTTACCATTTCATCTCGAGATGATGCTGACTTTTCTCCCTGCATTTTTACGAGCGATGAGTTGGCACGTATTATGAAATATTTTGAAACGATGGTTCCAAGCAGGCAATGCCCTACTGCGCACCTTGTCTTTCCTTTGCTGTTTAAGACTCTGATCTGCTGTGGATTACGTGCCGGAGAGGCAACCCGGCTCCGTGTAAAAGATGTAGATCTTATAAACGGCGTTTTGCAGATTTGGGAAACAAAGCATGACAAACCAAGATATGTTCCTCTGTCTAAAAGTCTGTGGGCGGACTACGAACAATATTTTGAAGAAATCCATGCGGAAAGTTCTGGTAACAACTATTTCTTCCCCAATCCCAGAAAAAGCTGCTACCATACAACCACAGTCTACAACCGGTTTCGGGATGCGCTATGGCATTGTGGAATTGCGCATAAAGGACGTGGATACGGTCCGAGGGTTCATGACCTTCGTCATACCTTTGCCGTTCGTTCTATGCAAAAGCTGAAAAAATCCAAGAGCGACATCGTGACTACACTTCCATACCTTTCGGCGTATCTCGGCCATTGCAACATGAGTGCGACGCAAATCTATCTGCATTTAACAGCGGAATGTTACCCTGAATTTATTCAAAAGCAGTGCGATTATCTTGGCGATACGATTCCAACGTGGGAGGCGCCGAATGAAAACTGCTGATTTTGCCGCACATTTGACGGAGTTTCTTTCCCATTACCTGCCCGAACTTAAAAATATCAGTACGAACACGATTTCATCATACTGCGATGCATTTCGGCTATTCCTTGGCTATTGCCAGGATGTAGAGGGGATGAGGATTGAAAAGCTTTCCATAGATGATCTGACGCCGGAACTCGTTGACCATTTTTTGCAATGGCTGAGGATAGAGCGAAACAATGGAACCGCGACGCGTAGCCAACGTCTTGCAGCCATCCGCTCATTTGTTAAATACCTGCAGATAAAAGAGCCGCGCCTTTTGCTGAATTTCCAGCAAATACTGGCAATCCCAGTGAAAAGAGCTGAGCGCAAAGCGATTAATCCGTTGACAAAAGAGGCCATTGCGCTGATCCTGCGCCAGCCGGATACATCCACTCTCAGTGGCAGAAGAGATGCCACTATCCTGTGTTTTCTTTATGATACAGCAGCCCGTGTGCAGGAAATCTGTGACTTACGTATTGAAGATGTCCGTCTTGATTATCCTGCAAGTGTCAAGATCCTTGGTAAAGGCAGAAAAACCAGGGTAGTTCCCATTTTGCCGGCAACGGCGCAGAACTTGAAAAAATATCTTACTGAAATGCACATGCTTGCACCGGAAAAAAGTCATCTGCCGCTATTTATGAACCGCAACGGGCAAAAGATAACTCGTGCAGGGGTTACGTACATCCTGAACAAATATGCCAAGGCCGCTTCAGTGATTGATCCTTCCATACCGGAGAAAATTCCTCCGCATTTGATGCGCCATACTAAAGCAATGCACATTTACGACGCGGATAATGATCTCGTTCATGTGCGCGATTTCCTCGGACATTCCGACATTAAAACTACAGACATATATGCCCGTTCAAGTCTTACAATGAAGCAGAAAGCTCTGGAACGAGTTTCGGATTCTCCAGTTCCCTCAATGCCTTTCTGGCAGAAAAGCCGGAGTACAATGGAGTGGTTGAAAAGTTTTGGGTCTCAAAAAGCATAGCACATTATGTGAAGCAACTGCGCCAGGAATCCTCTCCTGGCGCAGTTTTCACATCTGTTCTTCTCATAACGACCATGATTAAATAAACACTGTTATGTTGAGCTTCACATAACAGCGTGGCTGTTCCCTGTGTTGCTTACATCATGCAAGGGATTTATCAGGTGTTGTCAGAAAGGAGCGTGTAATTGTGGCTTATGTACCCGTACCCAAGGACTTAACAAAAGTCAAAACAAAGGTCATGTTCAATCTGACCAAGCGGCAGCTTATCTGCTTCACGGGCGGAGCGCTTATTGGCGTACCGCTTTTCCTTTTGCTCAGAAAACCTACCGGAAACAGTGTAGCGGCTATGTGTATGATGCTGGTTATGCTGCCCTTCTTTATGCTGGCTATGTACGAAAAGCATGGACAGCCCCTGGAAAAGATCGTGGGCAACATTCTCAAAGTAGCTGTGATCCGTCCCAAGCAGCGTCCCTACCAGACCAATAACTTTTATGCCGTATTAAAGCGGCAGGAAATGCTCGATAAGGAGGTGTATGACATTGTTCACCGCAATAAAAAAATGGCTGCGCCGTCTGCTGGGAAAACCGGAAGAAAAGACCGTGCAGCCGGTAAAGACAAAGAAAAAGCTGTCCCGCGCCGATAAGAAGCAGATCGAAGCGGCCATTGCCCGTGCCAACCGCACGGACAAAAAAGGAAAATCGGCACAGGACAGTATCCCCTATGAACGGATGTGGCCGGACGGGATCTGCCGCGTATCGGACAGCCACTACACAAAGACCATTCAGTTTCAGGACATCAACTATCAGCTCTCCCAAAATGAAGATAAGACCGCAATCTTTGAGGGCTGGTGTGATTTCCTCAATTATTTCGACAGCTCGATTCACTTCCAGCTGTCTTTTTTGAACCTTGCTGCATCGGAGGAGACATTTGCCAACTCCATTTCCATCCCGCCCCAGGGGGATGACTTTGACAGTATCCGTGAGGAATACACCACGATGCTGCAAAATCAGCTGGCCAGAGGGAACAACGGTCTCATCAAGACCAAATACCTGACCTTTGGTATCGACGCTGACAGCATCAAAGCCGCCAAGCCCCGTCTGGAGCGTATTGAGACTGATATACTCAATAACTTCAAGCGTCTTGGCGTAGCCGCCAGAACACTGGACGGTAAGGAAAGGCTTTCCCAGCTTCATGCGGTATTTCACATGGATGAACAGCTCCCGTTTCAGTTTGAATGGGACTGGCTGGCTCCTTCCGGCCTATCTACCAAGGACTTCATCGCACCAAGCTCCTTTGAGTTCCGCACCGGTAAGCAGTTCCGTATGGGCAAGAAATACGGGGCTGTTTCTTTTTTGCAGATCCTTGCACCGGAGCTGAATGACCGTCTGCTGGCTGATTTTCTGGATATGGAAAGCTCGCTCATTGTGAGTATGCACATTCAGTCGGTGAATCAGGTGAAAGCCATCAAAACGGTAAAGCGCAAGATTACCGACCTGGACCGCAGTAAGATCGAGGAACAGAAAAAAGCAGTCCGTGCCGGATACGACATGGACATCATTCCCTCTGACCTTGCCACCTATGGCAGCGAAGCCAAAAAACTGTTGCAGGATTTGCAGAGCCGAAACGAGAGAATGTTCCTGGTCTCCTTTTTGGTGTTGAACACAGCGGACAATCCCCGTCAGCTTGGCAACAACATCTTTCAGGCAGGCTCTATTGCCCAGAAGTATAACTGCCAGCTGACCAGACTGGACTTCCAGCAGGAAGAAGGGCTGATGAGCTGTCTGCCTCTGGGACTCAATCAGATCGAGATCCAGCGAGGGCTGACCACCAGTTCTACGGCTATCTTTGTACCATTCACCACACAGGAACTGTTCCAGAACGGCAAAGAAGCCCTGTACTACGGCATCAATGCTCTGTCCAACAACCTCATCATGGTGGACAGAAAGCTGCTAAAAAACCCCAACGGTCTGATACTTGGGACACCTGGAAGTGGCAAGTCCTTTAGCGCAAAACGAGAAATCGCCAACTGCTTTTTGCTTACCAATGATGATGTCATCATCTGTGACCCGGAAGCAGAGTACGCACCTCTGGTGGAGCGTCTGCATGGGCAGGTCATCAAGATCTCGCCTACCTCAACCAACTACATCAATCCGATGGATCTGAACCTGGACTATTCGGATGATGAAAGCCCGCTGTCGCTCAAGTCTGACTTTATCCTCAGCTTGTGTGAGCTGATCGTGGGCGGTAAGGACGGATTGCAGCCGGTGCAGAAAACCATCATCGACCGTTGTGTGCGTCTGGTCTATCAGACCTATCTCAATGACCCAAAGCCGGAGAATATGCCCATACTGGAGGACCTATATAACCTGCTCCGTTCACAGGAGGAAAAGGAAGCCCAGTATATCGCCACGGCCCTTGAAATCTATGTAACCGGCTCCCTCAATGTGTTCAACCACCAGAGCAATGTGGACATCAATAACCGCATTGTCTGCTATGACATTAAGGAGCTGGGCAAGCAACTCAAGAAAATCGGTATGTTGGTGGTCCAGGATCAGGTGTGGAACCGCGTTACCATTAACCGCGCTGCCCACAAGTCCACTCGTTATTACATCGACGAGATGCACCTGCTTTTGAAGGAGGAGCAGACCGCCGCTTATACGGTGGAAATCTGGAAGCGATTCCGCAAATGGGGCGGTATTCCGACAGGTATCACCCAGAATGTCAAAGACCTTTTGAGCAGCCGCGAGGTGGAGAACATCTTTGAAAACTCCGACTTCGTGTATATGCTCAACCAGGCAGGCGGAGACCGTCAGATTCTCGCCAAGCAGCTGGGCATTTCCACGCACCAGCTTAGCTATGTGACCCACTCCGGTGAGGGCGAGGGTCTGCTGTTCTATGGCTCCACCATCCTGCCCTTCGTTGACCACTTCCCGAAGAATACTGAGCTTTACCGCATTATGACCACCAAACCCCAGGAACTGAAAAAGGAGGATGAATAACTATGAAACAGAATATTTGCGAACTTGATACCATGATTTTTTTCCGTGAGGCATTGGAGGCTCACGAATTCATGTTGCTTCCGGTAATGGCCTCCGCTGTTGTTGAGTGTCGTACCGCTGACAAAGAACTCAAAACCTTGAATGAGGATGGCGAAATTGGTCTTGCCCGTCTCTTTTCGATTTGGGCGAATATGATGTGTGCCCCTGGTGCAGCAACCATTGTAGGGTGCAGACCTATCACAATGCTCTCTGAGATTCTGGCGCAAGTCCATGCGTATCTCACCGTGCATCCGCTATATGATCCGGAAGGTTTGGCCCTCTATGTGGAGCTGCACCACATGATGGATGCTATCCTAATGGGTGATTGGTTTGAATAAAGAGCCGCGCCTGCGCTTTACTGATGAGGAACGGGCTGACCCTGCACTGGAAAAGCCGATCCGCAAAACGGAGAAAGCTACGGCCAGAGCAGATAAGGCGCAGGCCAATATTCCAAAGAAAAAAGTCAGACAGACGGTCATTGACCCGGACACAGGGAAAAAGACCTCGAAGCTGACCTTTGAGGACAAGAAAAAACCACCTTCCAAACTTTCTCAAGGGGTTAAGGAAGCTCCCGTCCATCTGGTCGCGGGCAAGTTTCACAAAGAGATCCGGGAAACAGAACAGGACAATGTGGGTGTGGAAAGCGCCCACAAGTCCGAGGAGGCGGTGGAGACCAGCGCTTATCTGGTGCGGGAGGGCTATCGCAGCCACAAGCTGAAGCCGTACCGCAAAGCAGCCCAGGCCGAGCAGAAGCTGGAAAAGGCAAATGTAAATGCCCTGTACCAGAAGTCCCTACGGGAAAATCCTCAGTTTGCCAGCAACCCTCTCTCCCGCTGGCAGCAAAAACAGAGTATCAAAAAGCAGTATGCCGTCGCCAAGCGCACCGGTCAGACTGCCGGAAATACCGCCCAGGCTGCGTCCAAAACCGGAAAAGCCGCAAGGACGGTAAAAGAAAAGGCACAGCAGGCAGGGGCATTCGTCATGCGCCACAAGAAGGGCTTCCTGATCGCAGGGGTTTTGTTCCTCATCGTCTGTATGCTGATGAATACCATGTCCTCCTGCTCTATGATGGCACAGAGTATTGGTTCTGTAATTTCCGGCACTACCTATCCATCGGATGACCCGGAAATGCTGGCGGTGGAGGCAGATTATGCAGACAGAGAAGCTCGGTTGCAGGAGAAAATCGACAACATCGAAAGCAGCCACCCAGGGTATGACGAGTATCGCTATAACCTGGATATGATTGGCCATGACCCCCATGAGCTGGCGGCAGTTCTCTCTGCTGTCTTGCAAGGCTATACACGCCACAGCGCACAGGCAGAGTTGAGTCGTGTGTTTGATGCACAGTATCAGCTCACGCTGAGAGAAGAAATTCAGATTCGCACTTACACTGACGAAGACGGGGATGAGCATGAATATGAATATCGTATTCTCCATGTAACTTTAACAAGCCGTTCCATTGCCTCTCTTGCGCCAGAACTACTGACTCCGGAGCAGATGGAGATGTACCAGGTCTACCGACAGACTATGGGCAATAAGCCGCTGTTATTTGGTGGCGGTTCCCCCGATACAGGTGTTTCTGAAGATTTGACTGGTGTTGAATTTATCAATGGCTCCCGCCCCGGCAATCCGCAGCTGGTGGAACTGGCGAAAAGTCAGGTGGGCAATGTGGGAGGACAACCTTATTGGAGCTGGTACGGCTTTGACTCCCGTGTGGAATGGTGTGCCTGCTTTGTATCATGGTGCTATGGTCAATCCGGTCGAACGGAACCACGCTTTGCTGGTTGTCAGTCTCAGGGTGTTCCGTGGTTCCAGTCTCATGGACAGTGGGGCGCACGAGGATATGAAAACATTGCCCCCGGTGATGCCATTTTCTTCGATTGGGATCTGGATGGTTCCGCAGACCATGTGGGAATTGTTGTCGGCACCGATGGCAGCCGTGTTTATACCGTGGAGGGAAATTCCGGCGATGCCTGCAAGATCAAAAGTTATGACCTGAATTATCAGAGTATCAAGGGCTACGGCCTGATGAACTGGTAACAGAGATTTTTTAGAAGGAGTGATAGACGATGGCAAAGAACAAAATTGAACGCATTGACCAGGAGATTACAAAGGTCCGCGAGAAGATCGCAGAATATCAGGAAAAGCTCAAGGCGCTGGAGGCACAGAAAATCGAGGCAGAAAATCTGGAGATCGTCCAGATGGTGCGCGCTTTGCGTATGACCCCTGCCCAGCTGAGCGCCATGCTGTCCGGCGGCACAGTTTCCGGCAGTATGGTGGATGACAACAACGAACAGGAGGAAAACAGCTATGAGGAATAAACGATTGCTCCGAACACTTTCCGCCCTTTGCCTGACGCTGGTTCTGGCATCGGGCTTTACTGTTCCCGCTTTTGCCCAGGGCGCAGCGCCGCCCCCGGCAGAGGATACCACCAATGACAGCAATGTGGTGGTGGAAGAAGCGGAAAAAGCACCTCCGCTGACCCCGGATGGCAACGCCGCTCTGGTGGATGATTTTGGTGGCAACAAGCAGCTCATTACCGTTACCACCAAGGCAGGCAACTATTTTTATATCCTGATCGACAGGGCCAACGAAGATAAAAAGACTGCTGTTCACTTTCTGAACCAGGTGGATGAAGCGGACCTGATGGCACTGATGGAAGATGGAAAACCCAAAGAGGAGCCGCCTGCTGTGTGCAGCTGTTCGACAAAATGTGAAACAGGGACAGTCAATACGGTCTGCCCGGTCTGTGCAACCGATATGAGCAAATGTACGGGCAAAGCACCGGAACCTCCGGCAGAAACACCGGAGCCGGAAAAAGAGAAGCCTGCCGGACTGAACCCGGCTGCCCTGATCCTTCTGCTGGCTCTGCTGGGCGGCGGTGGCGTATTTGCCTACTTGAAGCTCGTTAAAAATAAGCCTAAGACCAAGGGCAATGACAGTCTGGACGATTATGATTATGGCGAGGAAGATTCCGAGGAATGGGAAACTGAGGATGAGGAAGTCCTTGAGGATGGTTTTGAGGGTTCTGACCCTAATGAGGAAAGTGATAGAACAGATTGAACCGTTTGAGCGTAGCATATTTCAAATCATTGCGGGATAAGGGACAGAGGACAGGGAGAAATTCCTGTCCTCTGCTGCTCTACTCACTCTCTTACTGCAAATCTACACCCAAAATCAGCACATGGTCAAAGAAAGGAGGACCTCACAATGAACACCTGGAACTTGTTATTACACTTTCTGATTATTTTTGATCTGGTCGCCTTCGGAATTTACTTTGGAGGAGACATTCTTTTCACTGCTATAAGCAAAGTTCAAAAAAAATCAAAGAAGGACGATGACTTGGATCTTTATGATTTTGAAATTGAGACCGCACCCCAAAAACGCTCTTTATGTGTGGACTCAATCCGAATGCTTTATTCTGGTGAGATAGATGAATTTGTGGAAAAGGAACTGTTGCCTGATGCAGCGGAGACCATGAACGCTTTATCTGAAGCTGAAAAAACAGCAGTTAGCCTGTTACTAAAAGCTTATATCGGTTTTTTGAGCGAAGAAGCAACGGTAGATGAACAAAGTTTTCCCATGGTTAAGGAACTGTTGTCTTATACACAGGGCAGCAAAGAAGATGGTGAAAAAGATGCCATAGATTGTCTGATGGAAGATACGGTCAGCAGAACCCACAGACATCGAGAATATTACAACAATTATCAACGCTATCAACTGATGCAGGTGGATAAAGAGCGTGTGATTATGGCCTGCAATATCATAATCAATGATTTGATTGGCAGGTTGTACCGATATGATTATCGCTTTGGCTATGACATTACACTTGCCTCAGAACACAGCATTGCAAAAAAACTGTCTGATAATTGGCAGAATGAATGGGAGGTTGAAGATTATGAAGCTGGTGATTGCTGAAAAACCATCGGTTGCACAAAGTCTGTCGGCGGTGATTGGTGCAACCGCCCGTAAGGACGGGTATCTGGAGGGAAACGGCTGGCGTGTCAGCTGGTGCGTGGGCCATCTGGCCGGGCTTGCAGATGCAGACAGCTATGACCCCAAGTATGCCAAGTGGCGATATGATGACCTGCCTATTCTGCCGGAGCATTGGCAGATGGTGGTGGGAAAGGATAAGAAAAAGCAGTTTGATATTCTCAAAAAGCTGATGAATGCCCCGGATGTGACGGAGGTGGTAAACGCTTGCGATGCCGGACGCGAGGGCGAGCTGATCTTCCGCAGTGTCTATGAGCTGGCAGGCTGCCAAAAGCCGATGAAAAGGCTTTGGATTTCTTCGATGGAGGACTCCGCCATCAGGGAGGGCTTTGCAAACCTCCGCCCCGGTGCGGACTATGACGGACTTCGGGATGCTGCTCTCTGTCGTGCCAAGGCCGACTGGCTGGTGGGGATCAATGCCACAAGGCTTTTTTCCGTGCTGTACCACCGCACCCTCAACATCGGGCGCGTGATGTCCCCTACGCTGGCACTCATTGTCCAGCGAGAAGCTGAGATCGACACCTTTAAGCCGGTTCCCTTTTATACCGTGGCACTGGAGCTACCCGGTCTTACCGTATCCGGGGAGCGCATGGCGGATAAGGCCGCTGCCGAGCAGCTGAAAGAAGTCTGCCAGGGTGCAGCCGTCACGATCAAAAAGGTGGAGTGCAAGGAAAAGTCCGAAAAGCCGCCCGCCCTCTATGACCTGACTACTCTGCAAAGAGATGCCAACCGCTTGCTTGGATTTACAGCCCAGCAGACCCTGGACTATCTGCAAAGCCTGTATGAAAAGAAGCTCTGCACCTATCCCCGTACTGACAGCCGCTATCTGACCGGTGATATGGCAGACAGCCTGCCGGTGCTGGTCAATCTGGTTGCCAATGCTATGCCGTTTCGCAAAGGGATCGCCATTACCTGTGATCCGCAGCCAGTCATCAACGATAAGAAAGTAACCGACCACCACGCAGTAATCCCTACCAGAAATCTCAAGGATGCAGACCTTTCTGCCCTTCCTGCGGGAGAAAAAGCGGTGCTGGAGCTGGTGGCCCTGCGTCTGCTGTGTGCCGTAGCCCAGCCCCATATCTATTCGGAAACCGTTGTGATTGCCGACTGTGCCGGTGGGGAGTTTACCGCCAAAGGAAAAACAGTGAAGCACCCCGGATGGAAAGCACTGGAGGACGCTTACCGTGCCAAAATGAAGGATGCAGAGCCGAAAAAAGAGGGCGCAGAGAAAGCCCTGCCGGAGCTGACCGAAGGACAGACCCTTTCGGTTTCTGCGGCAATCGTCAAAGAAGGCAAAAGCAGTCCGCCCCAGCACTTTACGGAAGTTATATGCTATGAAAGGGGGATAAGAAATCGCCCATAGAAAGGAGATGTCTTAATGAAAGCAAGGAAAACCGATAAAGGCAAAATAACCGCATTATATGAGAGGTTGAGCCGCGACGACGACCTCACAGGCGACAGCAACAGCATAATCAATCAAAAGAAGCTGCTTGAAGATTATGCAAGGGAACATGGCTTTACGAATTGCGTCCACTTTACCGATGACGGCTGGTCTGGGGCAAACTTCGAGCGTCCGAACTGGAAACGCATGATTGCGGGAATTGAAAGCGGCGAAATCGGCTATGTACTGGTAAAGGATTTAAGTCGTGTCGGCAGAGATTATCTGCAAGTGGGATTTTACACAGAAGTCATGTTCAAGGAGCGGGGCGTCCGTTTTATTGCCATAGCAAACGGAGTTGACAGCGACAAGCGCGAAAGCAGCGAGTTTGCCCCGTTTTTGAACATTATGAACGAATGGTATGTGCGTGACAGCAGCCGAAAAATAACAAGCGTTCTCCGCGCAAGAGGAATGTCCGGCAAGCATACAAACAGCCATTGTATCTATGGCTATAAGAAAGACCCCAACGACAAAGACCACTGGATTATCGACGAGGAAGCCGCCGAGGTAGTACGCCGGATTTACCGCATGGCGTTGGAGAGCAAAGGTCCGTATGAAATTGCCCGTATCCTTGCTTTGGAAAAGGTTGAAAGGCCGTCCTATTACCTTGCACAGCGCGGCGTGGGGAAACATCAGTCTAATTTTAACCCCGCTGAACGGTACACATGGCGCGGCGGCACAGTTGCCGATATTCTGTCCAAGCCGGAGTATATGGGGCATACAGTAAACTTCCGTACCTATAAAGAAAGCTACAAAGACAAACGCTCCAGAACGACACCCAAAGAGGATTTAGTCATTTTTGAAAATACGCAGGAAGCCATTATTGACAAGGAAACATGGGAGCGCGTCCAGAGCTTACGAAAAACAATACGCCGGACGGACACCATAGGCGCGGCAAATCCTTTAACGGGCTTGATGTTTTGCGCGGATTGCGGGGCTAAGATGTATAACCACAGGGGCGGGGCTGGACTGGCGCGGGACTGGGCGGGGCGACCCAACGGCAGGAAGCGTCCAGAACGCGACGAGTACAACTGTTCCCGTTATGATTTAGGCAACCAGCACTATGATAGATATTGCACGACGCACCTTATCCGCACAGCCGTTGTAAATGAGCTTCTGCTCGAAGCTATCAAGGAAGTATGCGACTACGCGCTGAACAATGAAGCGGCATTTATGGAGCAGGTCTGCTCTGCTTCCAGCGAGCGGCAGGCGAAAGCGGCAAAGGCAATCCGGCAGAGAAAACAGCGCAGCGAGAAACGAGCCGACGAATTGAGCCGCTTAATCCGCAAGCTCTATGAGGACAATGTAAACGGCAGACTTTCCGATAAGCTCTTTGAACAAATGCTGCATGATTTTGAAGCGGAGTTAGAGAGTTTAACCGAGAGCGTTACCCAAGACGAGCAGGAGCTTGACCGTATAAGCTGGGAAACCGTCAACGCTGAAAAATTTCTTGCCCTTGTCAAAAAATATACGGATTTTTCCGAGCTTACCCCCGCCATGATAAATGAATTTGTTGAAAAAATCCTTGTCCACCAAGCAGAGGGAAAAGGGGCGAGCCGCACACAGGAGGTTGAGATTTTCTTTAACTTTGTCGGCAAGGTAGAAATCCCCCATGAGGAAATCGTACTGACAGAGGAAGAAAAAGCGGCATTGGCAGAGCAGGAACGGCGCAGAGCAAAAAAAGCCGAATACAACCGCCGCTATATGGAGAAAAAACGCAGACAATGGAGAGAACAGCGGGAACGGGAGCAGGAACAAAAGCCCCATGAACTTCCCCCTGTCGCAGACAAGAAAGGAGAAAAAAGCGCATGAGAAGATTGATTGACAATGGCACTACCCCGCCCGCCAGATTGCCCCATATCGGACATTACGGACACTTGCGGAAATCCTATCTTGAGGGCTACCGCCCCGACCTCTATACCGCCCTTGCCGCCAGTGAAAAGTTGTATGAGCATTGTGCGGAGATCGACGCAGCAGCGCGGAGCCGGATTGACCTTATCATGCCGGAGCTTGCCAAGAGCGCGGGAGCCACCGAGGAATTAAAAGCCGCCGACCCTATGAAGTGGGTAGGACTGATGAACGCTTGCAAAGCACAGGCAGAAGAAATCGTAAAATATGAGCTAATCTATGCTTGACGGTCAAGAGCCGGAAAAAACAGAAATCTTGCGATAACAGCCGCCCTGACGAACCTTTCCCTGTCCGGGCGGTTTCTATTTGAAAATCCTCATTTTCCCCAAGTCAAGAGCCGGGAAAAACACCCGAAAAATGCCCCTACCCCGTAACAGGGGCGCAGAAAGGAGAGTTTATGAGAACAGGGCTTACTAAGCAGGAAAAGACTACCGACATTTGGTTTGACGAGAAAGAACCGCTTATCCATATCCGCACCCACAACACCGACTTAAAGAAGCGGCTTGCCGCCTACGCCGGACAGCACCCTGACCAGTGCCGCCAGACCGACGCAGACCCGGACACGGGCTGCATGGAGTTTGAAATCCGCAAGGGGCGTTTCTCTTTCCGTCTGACCGCCCCATACAGCGAGGAACGGAGGAACGCCGCCAGCAAAGCGGCAAAGAAACATTCCGGCAACTTGACACACCCTATTCAAAAAGATGTGCTATAATTTTTTTGAAAAAGTTTCGGATTAGATGTAGTATTTGCCGCTGAAACCGTAGTACATAGGTGAAGCCCGAAAGGAGGCGGTGAGATGATAGACGACGAAAAAATCATAGAAATGTTTTTTGGACGTTCAGAACAAGGCATACGAGAGCTGGATATAAAATACGGAAAGGTCTGCCACAATCTTTCCTACCATATCGTAGGCAGCAGACAAGACGCGGAGGAATGTGTAAACGACGCTTATTTAGGCGCATGGAACGCCATTCCCCCGGCACGACCTAACCCGCTGCTATCTTATCTTGTTAAAATCGTTCGGAACATTTCACTCAAAATCTATTGGAGAAAGGAAGCAGCCAAACGGAGCAGCCATTACACGATTGCTTTGGAAGAAATTGAAGCCTGTATAGCAGCCCCGAATACAGTAGAAGCAGAAATCGAAGCCAAAGAGTTAGCCCGTATCATTGAAGCATTTTTAGACACGCTGACTACCGAAAACCGCGTTATTTTCATGCGCCGCTATTGGTTTTCCGACAGCTATAAGGACATAGCCGAGTTTATGGGGCTTTCAGAAAAAAACATTTCTGTCCGGCTGACCCGTATCCGCGAGAAGATGAAGCAATATTTGATTGAAAGAGAGGTATTCGTATGAATGCAAAGAAGTTTTCCGACGCTATGAGCGAGCTTGACACAAAATATGTCGATGAAGCTCTCAACTACAAGAAGAAAGCCAAAAAACCCATTTGGGTAAAGTGGGGGGCTATTGCAGCTTGCTTGTGCTTGATGATACCATTGACCGCATTTGCCGTTGATATAATTCAATATAATGCAGCGGTTGATTATCTCAATTCTCTCGGCATTGCTGTTGAAGATTTGAGCGACTATTCTCATAAAGAAATAAAAGAAGCTGCAAAAACGATTGACGCAGGAGAAAGTAACCCGTTGACTGAAGAAATCCTTAGTCTAATACCAGAAAACAAAGAACCGCTCGATACACCGACGCAGGTAACATCTGAGCAAATTAAAGAACTAACACCGACCATGACAAGAGAAGATGTTCTTTCTCTTTTAGGTGACACACAAGATGTTGGCTCAGGCATTTATATATATCTTTACGAAGTAGACCAACAATACCTGCTGCGTATTCCTTTTGCAAGCGATGAAGCACAATTAGGTGTAACAGGAGAAGATTTGCTAAAGGCATTGGTTCCCATTTCTGGAGATATTGCTCCTATGGTCTATGTAAATGATACGCTTTATCAAATCGTTGACTCTCAACCCAACTTCGCAGATGAAAAAAGTTCTTTCAATTTGTTAGGAAAAATCGAAAACACAGTTAGTTCTTCGGAAGAACCAAAAGAAAATTTCCAAGCAAATGATGATATTGTAGGAGCTGCGGTTTATCAGTACGGCGATAACATTGTCGTTGAGTTTGAGGGAAAATACTGGTTATATGAACACTATCATAACACAGACTTTGACGGAAACTCAGACTGATATGCCCCACGCCCAAACAAGCCATACTTCTGATGAAAAAGTATCCGAACAAAACCTTCTTGCAAAGTAAATAAGTTTTCTATTTTACAAGGGCAGCCGAGAAAATCGACTGCCCTTTTCCATGCCTACGGGCAGAAAGGAGCGACACCCATGACGAAACCGAGAGAGAAAACCCGCGAGGAGTTGCAAGCCGAGATTGAGGACGGAAAGAAGAAAATCCGGCAGTTTGAGAACCGAGAAAAGATGTTGCGTCAGAAGCTATCCAAAGAGGAACGCAGAACGCGCAGCCACCGCCTTATTGTCCGGGGCGCGGTCTTTGAAAGCATTGTGCCGAAAGCAAAGAACATGACCGACGAGGAAGCCGCAGCACTTCTTAGGTTTGCCTTGACGAGTGAACCAGCGCGGGAATATCTGAAAAAACGAGCCGAAAGCAGGAACGCCGAATAAATCCCTTAGGAACTAAGGGCGCACTTATACACCCTTACGGGCGTGTGCGCTCTGCCGAGGGCTTATCTCCGCACAGGGAGATTTCCCCGCGCTCCGATATGGCGGCTTTGCCGCAACAAGGGGCTGCACCCCTTGCGCCGCTTCGCGGCTATCCCTGCACACCCACAAAAACAGTACACCCGCCGTTGGCGTCTGTACCTTTTTTGCGGGTTTTATTATCCTATCCGGGAGGTGATACCCATAGCCATTTATCATTGGAACATCGGCATTGTGAGCCGAGGAAAAGGCAAATCAGCCGTTGCCGCAGCCGCCTACCGAAGCGGCGAAAAGCTGACAAACGAATGGGACGGAATGACACATGACTACACCCGCAAAGGCGGCGTTGTCCATACAGAAATCATGCTGCCACCCCACGCGCCACCCTCATTCTCTGACCGTTCAACCTTGTGGAACAGCGTGGAGCTTTACGAGAAAGCCGGGAACGCCCAGCTTGCGCGTGAGATTGACGCGGCGCTCCCCATAGAATTATCCAGAGAGGAACAGATCCGGCTTGTCCGGGAATACTGTTCCTCTCAATTTGTTTCCAGAGGAATGTGTGTGGATTTTGTTATCCACGACACCGACACCGGCAACCCCCATTGTCATATCATGCTGACTATGCGCCCCCTTGACGAACGCGGAGCATGGGCGGCGAAATCCAAAAAGGAATATGACCTTGACGAAAACGGCGAGCGTATCCGCTTGCCAAGTGGCAGATACAAGACGCACAAAATTGACCTTACAGGCTGGAACGACAAGGACAACACCCTCTTGTGGCGCAAGGCATGGGCTGACTATACCAACGACTTTTTGGAGAGGAACGGAAGCCCGGAGCGTATCGACCACCGCAGCAACGCCGAGAGAGGAATTGACGAGCTGCCTACCGTCCACATGGGCGTGGCGGCTTGCCAGATGGAGAAGAAAGGTATCGCCACCGAGAAAGGCGAACTGAACCGCAGTATTCAAAAGACAAACCGCCTTATCCGGGAAATCCGGGCGCAGATTGGGAAGCTCAAGGAATGGATTGCCGACCTGTTCAAAGCGCGGGAAACCGCCCCAGAGCAGCCGCCGCAATCTCCCAACCTTGCAAATCTGTTGATGAAGTATTTGAGCGTTCAGAGAGAAAAGAGCCGGAAGTATTCGCAGAGTTGGCAACAGCAGCACACAGCCGATGAACTGAAAACCATAGCGGCGGCGGTCAACTATCTTTCCGAGCATGGTATCTCTAATCTTGACGAGCTGGACGCTTCTCTTTCCTCTGTCAGCGATAAAGCCTATTCAATCCGGGAGGGAATGAAAACCGCCGAGCAGCGCATGAAAGAACTGCAAAAACTCATGGAGTACGGCAGAAATTATCAAACCTACAAGCCCATACAGGACGAGTATAGGCAAATCCGCTGGAAAGGAAAACAGGAGAAGTTTGCGGAAGCCCGCCGCGCCGAGCTTACCCTATGGGACGCGGCAAACCGCTATCTCCATGCAAATCTGCCGAAAGGAACAAAGACCTTGCCTATTGCGGAATGGGAACAGGAATATGCTGACCTCAAAACGCAGAGGGACAGCGATTATACCAAACTGAAAGATACCCGCGCCGAGGTTGCCGAGCTTCAAAAAATCCGCAGGTGCGTGGATATTGCACTCCGCGCCGACCAACCGGAGCAGACGCAGAGCCGCACCAAGCGGCAGGAACAGGAGCGATAAAGAAAAGGACGGGCAAGCTACTTTGCCTGTCCGTCCTAAATGTTTTCCGATAAAATGGACGCTATTGATTCCTAATATTAAAACCAACTTGCTCTTTCGTCCCTAAATTCGGGCAGGTCACTATGCTCATAAGGATTATAATTATTCAAATTGCAGCCAAACTCTTTCAATGATTTTATTTTATTATCCTTTGTCCATTCAACTAGGGAAATTCCATCAAATTCCTCTATGCTCCCATTGTTCATTTCATTTTTGAAATACCACTCCACAATCGTCTGATTTCCTTTGTGGAAAAATTGTTTGATTTCCCAAGCAACGACTTTGCCACGAGTATTCCATTCCTGAAACCAGTGTTTTACGATTTGACGGTTATTATATTTTGGACTCCAACTTTCAGTATAAATTACATCTTCTGCAAAAATATTATCAATACCTAAATCCTGTTTTGTAAGCCACATTTCAAACCATAAGTGAATAATTCTTTCTCTTTCATTCACAATCCAGCACCTCACTAACTTCCGATTTTTCGGTTTCATTCTACATCAAAACTATGAACAATTCAACCACAGAAAGAGAGGTATCAGCCATGTATTACACCCAAGAACAGATAGACCACGCCAACCAAGCCGACCTTGTTTCTTTCCTGCAATCACAGGGCGAGCAGCTTACCCGCGCCGGGAATGAATACCGCTGGAAGCGGCACGACAGCTTGACCGTCCGGGGAAACAAATGGTATCGCCACAGCCAGAGCAAAGGCGGCGGCCCCGTTGATTTTGCCATGGAGTTTTTCGGCAAGAGCTTCACCGAAGCCGTTGAACTTCTCACAGGCGAAAAAGGAGCCGCCCCGCCGCCGGACAGACCAAGCCCCGCGTCCTTTTCTGACTTCCGACT
Organism: Anaerotignum faecicola; assembly: GCF_003865035.1. Classification (NCBI taxonomy): domain Bacteria; kingdom Bacillati; phylum Bacillota; class Clostridia; order Lachnospirales; family Anaerotignaceae; genus Anaerotignum; species Anaerotignum faecicola. The sequence continues at coordinate 930,041 of NZ_BHVZ01000001.1, read as the reverse complement.
ACCGCCCCGCAACACCGACAACAGCATAGCGAGGAACTACCTCACAGCCGCCCGCCGCATTGATGAAGATGTGACGGGCTTTTTCTTTTCCACCGGGGATATTTACGAGGAAGCCACCCACCATAACGCCGTATTCGTCGGCAGAGATGAAAGCGGCATACCGCGATACGCCCATCAGCGCGGCACAGCCGGGAGTTTTCGGCTTGATGTGAAAGGCAGCGACAAAGCCTTTAACTTCTGCTACCGTGGCGAGGGCGAAAGATTGTTTGTCTTTGAAGCCCCGATAGACCTCTTATCTTTCCTCTGCCTGTTCAAAAAGGACTGGCAAAAGCAAAGCTATCTGTCATTGGGCGGCGTGGGAGAAAAAGCCCTGTTGCGCTTTCTCTCTGACAGTCTAAACATCAAGACCGTTTACCTCTGCCTTGACAACGACAACGCCGGAAACGATGCTTGCAGCCGCCTTGTGAAGCTCATGCCGGAGGGCTTGACCGTCCACCGCCTTATCCCTCTTTTCAAAGATTGGAACGAGGTACAGACGCGCCGACAGGAAATCACAGACGGGAAGTATCTCCGGGAAGCTGTCTATGGCTTGCGTGAGCCGCTGCCGCAGGAGGAAACCATTGAGATTATCCGCATGAGCGAGGTTGACACACAGGCGGTTGAATGGCTATGGAAGCCCTATATCCCCTTTGGAAAGGTTACGATAGTACAGGGCAACCCCGGTGAGGGAAAGACCACCTTTGCGCTGCGCCTTGCCGCCGCCTGCACCACCGGGCGCGAGCTTCCCACAGGACAGCCCTTGCCCCCGTTCAATGTGATTTACCAGACCGCCGAGGACGGTTTGGGAGATACCGTCAAGCCCCGCCTTATCGAAGCCGCCGCCGACCTTGACCGGGTACTTGTCATTGACGAAGCCAAGCGCGAGCTATCCCTATCCGATGAACGCATTGAGAAAGCCATCATGCAGACCGGGGCGCGGCTGATTATTCTTGACCCCATACAGGCGTATGTGGGTGAGAAAACCGACATGAACCGGGCGAACGAAGTGCGCCCCATGTTCCGCCGCCTTGCCGATGTTGCCGAGCGTACCGGGTGCGCCGTTGTGCTTATCGGACACTTAAACAAATCAGCCGGAGGGCAGAGCGCATACCGGGGCTTAGGTTCTATCGACTTCCGCGCCGCAGCAAGGAGCGTCCTGCTGATCGGGCGCGTGAAGCGAGAACCGAATGTGCGCGTTATCGTCCATGACAAATCTTCCCTTGCGCCGGAGGGCAAGCCCGTTGCCTTTTGCCTTGACCCGGAAACAGGCTTTGAGTGGATGGGCGAGTATGACATTACCGCCGATGAGCTGCTGTCCGGCGCGGGCGGCAACACCGCCACCAAGACCGAACAGGCTGAAAGGCTGATACTTGACCTGTTGGCAGACGGGAAAGAGCTTGCCAGCGAGGACATAGAGAAAGCCGCCACAGAAGCGGGCATATCCGCCCGTACCGTCCGGGCGGCAAAGAGAAACCTTGACGGGCGCATTACCTCAAAGCGCATTGGCGCGGCATGGTATCACGCTCTTAAAAAGTGAAACGGCAAAATCCAAGTGGCAAAACCCAGATACCTTGCCACTTTGCCACTTCGCCACTTCAACCTCAAAACCACCGCCCCATGTATGACCGCATGGGGCTTTTCTCATGGAAAGGAGAGCCTATGAACAACGACACCAGCAACCGCAGCACCCCCGCAACCGCTTCCCCTCTGACCGTAAAGGAAGCCGCGCCACCTGTAATGATAAAGAAAATTGGAAAGACCACCTACCGCGTCAAAATCCATTTCAGTGAAACGAGCAAAGAAACCATGAGCGACAAAATCAAGCGTCTGATTTTGAATGACAGCGAAAAAAGTTCTTAAACACCCTTGACAAAACGTACCAGAGGACACCCTATTGTCCGCGATGGAGACTGCCGGAAAAGAAGATATGCCGGAGGATGCCGAACGAAAAGGTCTGGGGACACCGGCCACCCGTGCCGGTATTTTGGAAAAGCTGGTATCTGCCGGTTTTCTGGAACGAAAAAAGAGCAGGAAAACGGTGCAGCTTCTCCCTTCCCACGATGCAGTTTCCCTTATCACCGTTCTGCCGGAACAGCTGCAATCGCCGCTTTTGACTGCCGAGTGGGAGTACCGCCTGGGCGAGATCGAGCGCGGGCAGCTTGCCCCGGAGGAGTTTTTGGACGGGATCAGCACCATGTTGGGAGACCTGGTGGGGACTTATCAGGTCATCAAGGGAACCGAGTACCTGTTCTCCCCGCCCCGTGAGGTGGTAGGCAAATGCCCCCGCTGCGGCGGTGAAGTTGCAGAACTGCAAAAAGGCTTCTTCTGTCAGAATGATTCTTGCAAATTTGCAATCTGGAAAAATAACAAATGGTGGGCTGCCAAGAAAAAACAGCCGACCAAGGCTGTGGTGTCTGCACTGCTGAAAGATGGCCGTGTCCGTGTAACGGGCCTATATTCGGAGAAAACCGGCAAGACCTACGATGCCACTGTGGTTTTGGAGGACGATGGACAGTACGCCAACTTCAAGCTGGAATTTGACCAGCGGAAAGGAGGCAGCCGATGAAGCTCTCTTTAGCGGAACGGGAAACCATTCTCCTCTATAACCAGGCAGAACCAATGGCTGAGGTCTACACCCACGATCCCCGTTTGATGGAGAAGCTGGAACTGCTGGCAAAAAAGCACCCCGACCAGATCACCCGAAAGGACGCCCATAACTTTACCGTCCCCAAGCGGTGTGTATCAGTCAGGGAGCCATACAGCGCCGAGCGTCGCAAAGCTGCCAGTGAGCGTGCGAAAGCTGCCGGATACCAGCCCCCTGTGAGAAAGTCCAGCAGTTAAAGGCACATGGCAGAGAATGTATTTGAAGCAGTCAAGCAGTCGGTCAGCACCAGAGAAGCGGCAGCGTTTTATGGGATCGAGGTCAAACGAAATGGTATGGCCTGCTGTCCCTTTCACGATGATAAGAACCCCAGCATGAAGGTAGATCAGCGGTTCCACTGCTTTGGCTGCGGTGCAGATGGGGATGTGATCGACTTTACCGCAAAGCTCTTTGACCTCTCCCCAAAAGAAGCGGCGGAGAAACTGGCACAGGACTTTGGCCTGATCTATGACAGTCAGGCCCCTCCCCGCAGGAGGTATGTCCGGCAGAAAACCGAGGCACAAAAGTTTCGGGAGGACCGGCAGCAGTGTTATCGCGTACTGTCCGATTACTACTATCTGCTGAAAAAATGGGAGGCCGACCATTCTCCCCGGACACCGGAGGAGAAACCGCACCCCCGCTTTGTGGAAGCAATCCATAAGAAAATCTATGTGGAGTACCTGCTGGATCTTTTTCTTTATGAAAGTGAAGAAGAACAAAAGGCATGGATTGCAGAACACACAGCAGAAATCACACACTTGGAAAGGAGATTGAAAATCATGGCTGAGAACAAACCCACCAACCGAGAGCGGCTAAGGGAAATCACAGACGGCATCGAGCAGGGCATCAAGGAACTGTTTGAGAGTGAAAAGTATATGCGCTATCTGTCCGTTATGTCCCGCTTCCACCGCTATTCGGTAAACAACACCATGCTCATCTATATGCAGAAGCCGGACGCCACTTTGGTAGCCGGATACAATAAGTGGAAAGACCAGTTTGAGCGTCATGTTAAAAAGGGAGAACATGGCATTACCATCATCGCCCCCACACCGTACAAGAAGAAAATCGAGGAGCAGAAACTGGACCCGGATACCAAGGCTCCGATTTTGGATAAAGACGGAAAGATCATCACAGAGGAAAAAGAAATCGAGATCCCCATGTTTCGCCCGGTCAAGGTCTTTGATGTGAGCCAGACCGATGGGAAACCTTTGCCGGAGCTTGCCTCCTCCCTTTCCGGCAATGTGCCCAATTATGAGGCATTCATGGAGGCCCTGCGCCGCAGTGCGCCGATGCCGATCACTTTTGAAGCAATGGCCGCCGATACGGACGGCTATTTTTCTGCCGATCATCAGAAAATCGCCATTCGTCAGGGCATGAGCGAGGTGCAGACGGTTTCGGCCACGGTTCACGAGATTGCCCACAGCAAGCTCCACAATCAGAAAAAGATTCAGATTGCCAATGACGAGCAATATCAGGAGATCGAGCTGTTTGATAAACCCGGTCTGTTCTCCAACGGACGGATTGCCCGTGATAATCTGCCGGAGGGCGTTTATTGCTATGACCTGCGCGGTTCTGACTACGACCCCGGAGAGCCGGTCTGTGTAGAAGAACGAGTGGTTGTAAACCATGCAGGTTCCGTTCTGCTGACAGATCCGCTGGAGCTGGCGGAAAATGGACGCCTGATGCTGACCGAGGAAGAAGGACTGAATTTTGTTGGCGGCTTTTCTACTCTCGCCCAGTTTTTGCAGGAACAGAAGAAAGACCGTCACACGGAAGAAGTAGAGGCTGAAAGCATCTCCTATGCAGTCTGCAAATATTTTGGCATTGAAACCGGAGAAAACAGCTTCGGCTATATTGCCAGCTGGAGTCAGGGCAAGGAACTGAAAGAGCTGAGAGCCAGTTTGGAGACCATCAATAAGACCTCCGGCACTTTGATCTCTGACATTGAGCACCACTATAAGGAAATCTGCAAAGAGCGTGGAATTGACCCCAATGCAAAAAAAGAGCCGGAAATGGCGGTTCTTGATGCGGAGGCAAACCAGCAGGAGGCTTTGTTTCTAATTGACGATGCCACCTATCTTCATATTCAGCCCTGTGACAGCGGCTGGGACTACACCCTTTACGATGCCGCGTCCATGAAAGAGCTGGATGGCGGTCAGCTGGATATGCCGGAGCTTTCCCGCATGAAGGCAGTTCTCCAGATTTGTGATGACAACGATCTGGACAGCACTTCACTTAGACACGCTCCCCTGTCTATGATCGAGACCTTGCAGGAAGCTGCCTATCAGCAGATGCAGGCAGAGGTCGGTCAGATGGCCGCTTCTTCCCAGCTGCCGGAGGCACAGGAGCAGGCGCTGGATGAATACCCAACGCCCGATGAGCAGGTCTCCACACCGGATATGCAGAAATACGGTTACTCTTATGACGGGATGCTCCCTGTTACAAGAGAACGGGCGCTGGAACTGGATGCTGCCGGTTTGACCGTCTATGTGCTGCATGAGGACAATACGGAGAGCATGGTGTTTGACCCGCAGGAAATCATGGAGCATGGCGGTCTTTTCGGTGTGGACCGCGAGGAATGGGAGAAAAGCCCTCAGTTCCACGAAAAGGTCATGGAGCGTCAGGAACATCAGCAGGAACGAGAACAGGCATTTCTCTCCCAGAACAGAAACTGCTTTGCCATCTACCAGGTGAGCCGTAACGATCCGCAAAATGTGCGCTTTATGAATCTGGACTGGTTAGAGTCCCATGATGTTTCCGTAGACCGCAGCAATTATGACCTCATTTACACCGCTCCGCTGAGTGAGTCTGGCACTGTGCCGGAGCAGCTGGAAAAACTCTATCAGCAATTCAATCTGGAAAAACCCGTAGACTTTCACAGTCCCTCCATGAGCGTCAGCGACATCGTTGCGATCAAACAGGACGGTAAGGTATCCTGTCATTACTGCGACAGCGTTGGTTTTACCCAGATCCCCGGATTCCTGCCGGAAAATCCGCTGAAAAATGCGGAAATGGCCCTGGAGGACGATTATGGCATGATCGACGGTATCATCAACAATGGCGCAAAAGAGCCTACGGTGGCAGAGCTGGAACAGCAGGCCCGAAGCGGTCAGCCCATTTCCCTGATGGAGTTGGCAGCCGCCACCCATCGGGAGGAACGGGAAAAGAAAAAGTCCGTCATGGAGCAGCTGAAAGGCCAGCCCAAGACAGAACACAAAAAGACAGCACCAAAAAAGAGTGCGGAAAGGGAGATTTGATATGGGAAACTTTACTTTTGAGGAAATGAACCTGATGTGCATTTACAATACCGGCAGCCGCACCGGATTGATCGACAGCCTGCGTGAGATGCGCGGCGAGCTTTCGCCGGAGGAAACGGAACTGAGGGAGCTAACCGACAGCGCCCTTACGAAGCTCTGTGCGATGACCGATGAGGACTTTGCCCAGCTGGAGCTGTACCCGGATTTTGACCAGTAAACACCATAACCGCAGGGATGGGGTGGCAATTTGCCACCCCACCTTTTACCCCAAAACTGAAAGGAGGACAGAATACCATGCCAACCAAAGCTGAACTATATGCACAGATGGCGGAGAAGGTGGCGACGCAACTCACGGGAAGCTGGCAGGAATGGGCAGGGTTTCTCACTACTGCTTCCCGCCTTTACAAGTACCCGTTCCATGAGCAACTGATGATCTATGCCCAGCGCCCGGACGCTACCGCCTGTGCAGAGTACGATTTGTGGAATGAAAAGATGGGCCGGTATGTAAGGCGCGGCTCCAAGGGAATCGCTCTGGTGGACGATTCCGGGGACAGGCCCCGCCTGCGCTATGTTTTTGATATTTCTGACACCGGAACCCGTGAACATTCCCGCACTCCCTGGCTGTGGCAGCTGGAGGAGCGCCATCTGGATTCGGTGCAGGCCATGCTGGAGCGCATCTATGATGTTTCCGGTGATGACCTTGCCGGACAGCTCACTGAGGTAGCCGGAAAACTGGCTGAGGAATACTGGACGGAGCATCAGCAGGACTTCTTCTATATCGTTGACGGTTCCTTTTTGGAGGAATATGATGAGTATAACATCGGAGTGCAGTTCAAGGCAGCCGCCACCGTCAGCATCACTTACGCTTTGATGTCCCGCTGTGGACTGGAGCCGGAACGCTACTTCGACCACGAAGATTTCATGGCGATCTTTGATTTCAACACCCCGTCCACCATCGGGGCGCTGGGAACAGCGGTCAGTCAGATCAACCAGCAGGTGCTGCGGCAGATCGGCGTCACCGTCCGAAATGCAGAGCGCGAAGCCAACCAAGAAAGGAGCAAACAAGATGAACAATCCCATGACCTATATCCAGAACGGAGACTATCTGATTCCCGACCTGAAGCTGAGCCAGCAGCCGGAGAAATCCCTGGGCAAGTACGGCAGGATGAGGAAAACCTATCTGAAGGAACACCGTCCCATCCTCTACAACCAGATGCTGCTGAGCGAGAAGCTGTACCCGCACCTTCTGGAGATCGACGAGACCGCCCAGAGCAGACTGGAGCAGATGATGCCCCAGCTGGCGAAGGAAGCGGGAGCCACCGAGGAACTGAAAGCCAGCGATCCCATGAAGTGGGTGGGGCTGATGAACACCTGCAAAGCTCAGGCCGAGGAAATCCTGATGGCGGAGCTTATCAACAGCTGACCCTAAACCTGTTCCTCTCCGAAGCGGAACAGATCCAATCCATAGATGAAGCAGAGAATGTAGCGCATACATCCTCTGCTTTTTCTTTTGCCCAAAATGACATCGACCATGTGCTGCGTTTGGGCGGCAATACAGACCGTCAAAGGGAGCGTGTGGTTGCAGCCTTTGAAAAGCAGAAAACCACCGCTGAGATTGCCGAGATACTGAAAACGCTGTACCACGGCGGCAATGGTCTTGGCAGTGTGAGCGCATGGTATGCCGAGGATGGTATCCATCTTTCACATGGGAAGTCTGTCCGTTATGACAGGTCTGCCCAGGTCATTTCCTGGGAGAGCGCCGCAGAGCGTATCGGGGAGCTTTTGGAGAGCGGCCAGTTTGCCTCCAATGTGGAGCTTGCAGAAGTGGCAGGCTATGAACGCTCCCTCCTTGCAGAAAAACTCTGGTATCTGTATCACGATCTTAGTGAGGGTGCCAGAGAAGCCGGATATTTGTCCTGCCTGTCAGAGATCAAAGGCAATGGTTTCCCGGAGGAGACTCGCCGCCTGACGGAGCAGCTGAGTGACCCGGCTTTCCGCCAGACCCTCAAGGAAGAATATGCCGCCTTCTGGACTGCCTATCAGCAGGACCGTGACCTGTTGCGCTTTCACTACCACAGACCAAAGGAAATCTGGGAGAACCTGAAGGACCTTGACCTGCCCCGCAGGACTTTTTCTTCGGATCTTTCTCAAGTGCCAACCGTTCAGCACTTCATTACCGAGGATGAGATCGACGCCGCTATGACCGGCGGCAGCAGTTTCGCCGGAGGAAAAGGCCGTATCTATGCGTTCTTCATGGCAAACCATACGGATAAGGAGAAAGTGAGATTCCTCAAAGACGAGTATGGCATTGGCGGACGCTCTCATGCCCTGTCCGGCGCAACACACAGCGGCGAAGATCACGATGGGAAAGGACTGCACTATAAAAAGCAGGACTGCCCGGATGTTCACTTGAACTGGGAAAAGGTTGCCAAGCGCATTACCTCACTTGTCCAGAAAGACCGCTATCTTACCGAACAGGAACAGGCACAGTATGACAAGATCCAGTCTGAACAGGAACTGGCCGAAGAAGATGCCATTCAAGCCCAGCAGCCGGAGATGGAGAAAGGAACACCAAAGCCTACCCTTGGGGAGCAGTTTGAGCAGTATAAGCCTGTGGTGACTGCCGCCATTTACGAGGATACCGCATATCGCAATGCCTGCGGTCATTCCGACCGTGAAAATGCTGTCATCGAGGGCAATGCCGCTGTGCGCCGTGCGATTCTTGGCTCTAAGGATATGGAGCTGATCCGCCTTTATTCGGATGTGCCGGAGTTCCGCCAGCGCCTGCACCGGGAAGTGATCGACGAAACCTATCCAAAGCTCCATGAGCTTCTGCGCCCTCTTTCTCAGGAAGATATTGATACTGCCCTTTGTGCATGGAACGGCAATATCGAGAGTAAACACGCTGTCGTCCGTTATATGAAAGACCATGCAAGAGAAAAAGATACCGCCGCATGGCTGGCTCAGGAATACGGCGGCAGTAACAGCAACAGCCTGTTTGTTGTCCGTGCCGGCAGCCCGGAGGAAACGCAGCTGCCCTGGCCGAAGGTACAGCGCAGGCTTGCCCAGCTCATTCAGGAGGACCGGTTCTATACCGAAGAAGAACAGGACCGTTTTGACAATATCGACCCCATCGCCATCCGGGAAGCCCTGGAGGAAAGGGGCATCGTCAACGGCCAGGTGGCAGACTCGGAAAAACTGGACAATGACCCATTTATCCAACAGGTGATGTCAGATGCAGAGCAGATCGCAGCTGCCGAGGCAGAGCAGACTTCCGAGATTTCCATTTCCGATGAGGAATATGATGCCGTTCGCAGTCCAATTCCGCAAAGAACCTCCTATGACCCAGCCGCCCCGGTCTATGCCGTGGGCGATACCGTGTATATCGAGGATGACGCCTATCAGATCACAGAGCTGCGGGAGGACACCGTACAGCTTCTGCCCACCGGGATGGTATATCCCATCTACCGGGCAGAGCGCAAAGAACAGTTCGAGCAGCTGCTTCGGGCAGACCGCCGCAATGCTTACTATACCGAGTTTCTTCCTATTGACCCGGACAAGGCAGATCAGGACTTGCGGGATGTATTGGCTCATGGACTGATGGATGAAGCGGATAAAAAGCAGATTTCCACGCTGCTGCAATCCGGCAGGAGCAACAGCGAGATCGCCTACTGGCTGAGCAGAGCCTATTCCGGTGAGATCGAGACACTGAATCTGGAGACTGGCGATATTGCCGATTACCGTACCACGGCACAGGGCATAGAGCTGGAAGTCATGGATGCAGAGGAAAAGCGTCTGGCTATGCTGTATTTCCGCTGGGATGAGGTTGCACCTTTGCTGCGCGGGATGTACGCCCGTCAGCAGGACGGTTTGGGACAGGAACAGCCCCAACCGGCTACCGAATCCCCGACCTTCCATTCCGAGACCATGGCCGTCTATCCGGGCGATAAGAACCATCTACCTTATGATGTGGTGGTGGAACGGTTGCATATTGAGGAGCCGGAGCCGCCAGCCCCTGTAACAGAGCCGGAGAAAACCTTTGAGGAAGTTCTGGATGAACACCCGGTTTCCATTCAGGTCAACGGCCAGTGGCAGACCTTCCCCAATGCCAAAGCTGCCGAGGAAGCATCTTATGAGGAATACAAGGCTAACCTGCGCCGCAATGCAAAAAACTTCCGCATTACCGATGAGCATTTGGGTGAAGGCGGTCCAAAAGCCAAGTTCCAGGCAAATGTTAATGCCATTCGTTTGCTGAAAGAGCTGGAAGCTGCCGGGCAGCAGGCAAGCCCCGAACAACAGGAGATTCTTTCCCGTTATGTGGGCTGGGGCGGTATTCCTGATGCTTTTGACCCAGAGAAACCGGCATGGGCTTCCGAGTATACCCAGCTGAAAGAGCTGCTGACCCCGGAGGAATATGCCGCCGCCAGAAGCTCTACCCTCAACGCCCATTACACCAGCCCTACGGTCATTCAGGCCATCTATGAAGCGGTGGGCCGTATGGGGTTTGAGACTGGAAATATTCTGGAGCCGTCTATGGGTGTGGGCAATTTCTTCGGTATGCTGCCGGAGGAAATGCGAAACAGTCGTCTGTACGGTGTGGAGCTGGACCCGGTTTCCGGGCGCATCGCAAAGCAGCTCTATCCCAAGGCGGACATCACAGTAGGCGGCTTTGAGACCACCGACAGGCGTGACTTCTTTGACCTTGCCATCGGCAATGTGCCTTTCGGTCAGTATCAGGTCAATGACAAAGCCTACAACAAGCTGAATTTTAGTATTCACAACTACTTTTTCGCCAAATCACTGGACCAGGTGCGTCCCGGTGGTGTGGTGGCTTTTGTAACCTCCCGCTATACCATGGACGCCAAGGATTCCACCGTGCGCCGCTATCTTGCCCAGCGTGCCGAGCTGCTGGGAGCGATCCGTCTGCCCAATGACGCGTTCAAAAAGAATGCCGGTGCCGAGGTGGTATCGGACATCATCTTCCTCCAAAAGCGGGACCGCCCGCTGGACATCGTGCCGGAATGGACCCAGACCGGACAGACAGAGGATGGGTTTGCCATCAACCGGTATTTTATCGACCATCCGGAAATGGTGCTGGGCAGACAGGAGCCGGTAAGCACTGCTCATGGTATGGACTACACCGTGAACCCTATCGAGGGACTGGAGCTTTCCGACCAGCTGCATGATGCGGTGAAGTATATTCATGGCACTTATCAGGAGGCAGAGCTGCCGGAGCTGGGCGAAGGCGAAGCCATTGACACCTCCATTCCTGCCGACCCCAATGTGAAGAACTATTCCTATGCCATTGTAGACGGGCAGGTGTACTACCGGGAAAACAGTCGTATGGTGCGCCCTGACCTCAACGCCACCGCCGAAGCCCGCGTGAAAGGTCTTGTGGGACTGCGTGATTGTGTGCAGGAGCTGATCGACCTTCAGATGGATGCAGCGGTTCCAGACAGCACCATTACCCAAAAACAGGCGGAACTGAACCGGCTCTATGATAGCTTTTCTGCCAGATACGGTCTCATCAACGACCGTGCAAATCGGCTGGCCTATGCAGATGATTCTTCCTATTACCTGCTCTGTGCGCTGGAAGTTATCGACGAGGACGGAAAGCTGGAGCGCAAGGCGGATATGTTCACCAAACGGACCATCAAGCCCCATCAGGCAGTGGTTACTGTGGATACGGCAAGCGAAGCACTGGCGGTGTCCATCTCGGAAAAGGCCTGCGTAGATATGAGCTATATGAGTCGGCTTACCGGAAAAACAAAAGAAGAACTGGCCGGAGAGCTGCAAGGCGTGATCTTCCGTGTACCGGGACAGTTGGAGAAAGACGGCACACCCCATTTTGTGACTGCTGATGAATACCTTTCCGGCAATGTACGCCGCAAACTGCGTCAGGCGCAGCGGGCGGCGCAGCAGGACCCTTCTTTTGCAGTCAATGTGGAAGCTCTTACCGCCGCCCAGCCCAAAGACCTGGACGCGTCGGAGATCGAGGTGCGCCTTGGTGCCACCTGGATCGACAAGGAATATATCCAGCAGTTTATGTATGAGACCTTCAACACCCCGTTTTATCTCCAGCGCAGTATCGAGGTCAACTATTCGTCCTTTACCGCTGAATGGCAGATCAAGGGGAAATCTTCCGTATCCTACAACGATGTGGCAGCCTACACCACCTACGGAACCAGCCGTGCCAATGCCTACAAGATTTTGGAGGACAGCCTGAACCTGCGAGATGTCCGTATCTATGACACCATAGAGGACGCAGACGGAAAAGAGCGCCGCGTGCTGAACGCCAAGGAGACCACCCTGGCTGCACAAAAACAGCAGGCTATCCGGGAAGCCTTTAAGGACTGGATCTGGAGAGACCCGGAGCGCCGCCAGACTTTGGTGCGCCAGTACAACGAAGAAATGAACTCTACCCGTCCCCGCGAGTATGATGGCAGCCATATCACTTTTGGCGGCATGAACCCGGCCATTACCCTGCGGGAACACCAGAAAAGCGCTATCGCCCATGTGCTGTATGGAGGAAATACCCTGTTGGCACATGAAGTAGGCGCAGGCAAAACATTTGAGATGGTGGCTGCTTCGATGGAAGCCAAACGCCTGGGCTTGTGCCAGAAATCTCTCTTTGTGGTTCCCAACCACCTGACCGAGCAGTGGGCGTCGGAGTTTCTGCGCCTCTATCCCTCCGCCAACATCTTAGTTACCACCAAAAAGGACTTTGAGACCCATAACCGCAAGAAGTTCTGCGCCCGTATCGCGACCGGTGACTACGACGCCATCATCATGGGACACAGCCAGTTTGAGCGTATCCCCATCAGCCGGGAGCGTCAGGAACGGCTTCTCTATGAGCAGATCGACGAGATCACCGAGGGGATCGCAGAGGTGCAGACCAGCGGCGGCGAGCGTTTTACCGTCAAGCAGCTGGAGCGTACCAGAAAGTCTCTGGAAGCCAGACTGGAAAAGCTGCAAGCCGAGGGGCGAAAAGATGATGTGGTAACTTTTGAGCAGCTGGGTGTGGACCGGCTGTTTGTGGACGAGGCCCACAACTACAAGAACCTGTTTTTATACACAAAAATGCGGAATGTGGCTGGTCTTTCCACATCGGACGCGCAGAAATCCTCCGATATCTTTGCCAAGTGCCGCTATATGGATGAGATCACCGGAAACCGTGGCGTGATCTTTGCCACCGGCACACCGGTCAGCAACTCTATGACCGAGCTTTACACCATGCAGCGTTATCTTCAATATGAACGCCTGCAAGAACTGAACATGACCCACTTCGACTGCTGGGCTTCCCGATTTGGGGAGACCGTTACCGCATTGGAGCTGGCACCGGAAGGCACCGGCTACCGGGCAAGAACGAGATTCAGCAAGTTCTTTAACCTGCCGGAGCTGATGAACCTGTTCAAAGAAGTGGCCGACATTAAGACTGCCGACCAGCTGAATCTACCTACCCCGGAAGTGGAATACCACAACATCGTGGCGCAGCCTACCGAACATCAGCAGGAAATGGTCAAGGCCCTTTCGGAGCGCGCATCGCTGGTACACAGCGGAACCGTTGACCCGTCCCAGGACAATATGCTCAAGATTACCTCGGATGGCCGCAAGCTGGGGCTTGACCAGAGGATCGTCAACCAGATGCTGCCGGATGAACCCGGCACAAAGGTCAATCAGTGTGTGGACAACATCATGCAGATCTGGCGGGACGGCGAAGCGGACAAGCTGACCCAGCTGGTGTTCTGCGACATTTCTACACCACAGGCAAAAGCTCCTGCAAGCAAGGCGGCGAAAACGCTGGATAATCCACTGCTTCACGCACTGGAAAGCACTGTGCCTTTGCCGGAGCAGGAACCGGCCTTTACGGTATATGACGATATTCGTCAGAAACTCATTGCTCAGGGGATGCCTGCCGACCAGATCGCTTTTATCCATGAAGCAAACACCGAAGTGCGGAAAAAGGAGCTGTTTTCTAAAGTCCGTACCGGTCAGGTGCGTGTGCTTGTGGGCAGCACCGCCAAGATGGGCGCAGGCACCAATGTGCAGGACCGTCTGGTGGCACTTCATGATCTGGATTGTCCGTGGAGACCCGGAGATGTAGGACGGATTTTGCGGACATTCAAAATAAAAAAGAATGTGGAGGTAACAGACAATGGCAAAATCATTATTTGAGGAACTGGGCGGCAAATACGAAAGGCAAGGGGATTATTTGATACCGTGCTTAACTGTACCCGCCGAAGAAGAACAGGCAATAGGCATCTGGGGGCAACGGCATTTAGATTATCTAAAACAGTACCGTAAAGTTACATACACCAATCTTCTTACAAGCGGCAGGCTAAACGCCTACCTTGCCGACATCAACAGACAGGCACAGGAACGCTTTGAAAGGCTCATAGAGGGTATGAAACAGGCACAGGGCATAACGGAACAGCTAAAGGCAGAAAACGCCTTAGAATGGACAGGATGCCTCAATAACATAAGGGCTTGTGCGAGGGAGATTGTGGAAAAGGAAATTATTTTTGCATAAACAGATGATTAGTGGCAGGGGGAAATCCTGCCGCTTTTTCTGCTTTAGTTTGTCAGCTTGACAAATAAAGGGTTAAGGAATATAATTAGATTCAGTATTATACAAGGAGTTAATAAATATGCGGCAAGGTATTCTTAAATAAACTGTCAATTTGATAGTGGGAACAAAAAGTAGCAGTCTCGTTTCACTTTTAATATGGGGCTTAGTTTTTTGTACCCAGTTTAAGAATACTTTTATCATGTAATTTTATATGCCCGAAAACATATAAGTGTTTTGGGGCTATTGGAGTTATTTACCCAGTGATAGGAGTATTTATCACTGGGTATTTTTATGCCCTTTTTTGGGTGTTGATAGGAGGAAAATCACATGAAAATAATTAACTTAGGCATTCTGGCTCACGTTGACGCAGGAAAGACAACATTAACGGAAAGTTTATTGTATACCAGTGGTGCAATTGCAGAACTAGGGAGCGTAGATGAAGGCACAACAAGGACAGATACAATGAATTTGGAGCGTCAAAGGGGAATCACTATCCAGACAGCAGTGACATCTTTTCAGTGGGAGGATGTAAAAGTCAACATTATAGATACGCCAGGCCATATGGATTTTTTGGCGGAAGTATACCGTTCTTTATCCGTATTAGACGGAGCAGTATTATTAGTTTCTGCAAAGGATGGCATACAGGCACAGACCCGCATACTGTTTCATGCACTACAGACAATGAAGATTCCGACAATTTTTTTCATCAATAAAATTGACCAAGAGGGGATTGATTTGCCAATGGTATATCGGGAAATGAAAGCAAAGCTTTCTTCGGAAATTATAGTAAAGCAAAAGGTTGGGCAGCATCCCCATATAAATGTAACGGACAATGACGATATGGAACAGTGGGATGCGGTAATTATGGGAAACGATGAACTATTAGAGAAATATATGTCAGGGAAACCGTTTAAAATGTCAGAACTGGAACAGGAAGAAAACAGGAGATTCCAAAACGGAACGTTATTTCCCGTTTATCACGGAAGCGCTAAAAACAATCTGGGGATTCGGAAGCTTATAGAAGTGATTGCCAGTAAGTTTTATTCATCAACGCCTGAAGGTCAATCTGAACTATGCGGGCAGGTTTTTAAGATTGAATATTCAGAGAAAAGGCGGCGTTTTGTTTATGTGCGTATATATAGCGGAACATTGCATTTGAGGGATGTTATTAGAATATCTGAAAAAGAGAAAATAAAAATCACAGAGATGTGTGTTCCGATAAACGGGGAATTATGTTCATCCGATATAGCCTGCTCTGGTGATATTGTAATTTTACCAAATGATGTTTTGCAGCTAAACAGTATTTTGGGGAACGAAATGCTGTTGCCGCAGAGAACATTTATTGAAAATCCTCTCCCTATGCTCCAAACAACGATTGCGGCAAAGAAATCTGAACAGCGGGAAATATTGCTTGGGGCACTTACAGAAATTTCAGATGGCGACCCTCTTTTAAAATATTATGTGGATACTACAACGCATGAGATTATACTTTCTTTTTTGGGGAAAGTGCAGATGGAAGTCATTTGTGCCATCCTTGAGGAAAAATATCATGTGGAGGCAGAAATAAAAGAGCCTACTGTTATATATATGGAAAGACCGCTTAGAAAAGCAGAATATACCATCCACATAGAAGTCCCGCCAAATCCTTTCTGGGCTTCTGTCGGGTTGTCCATAGAGCCGCTCCCTATTGGAAGCGGAGTGCAGTATGAAAGCAGAGTTTCACTTGGATATTTAAACCAATCGTTCCAAAATGCGGTTATGGAGGGGGTTCTTTATGGCTGCGAGCAGGGGCTGTATGGATGGAAAGTGACAGACTGTAAAATCTGTTTTGAATATGGATTGTATTATAGTCCTGTAAGTACCCCCGCAGACTTTCGGCTGCTTTCCCCTATCGTATTGGAGCAGGCTTTAAAAAAAGCAGGGACAGAACTATTAGAGCCATATCTCCACTTTGAAATTTATGCACCGCAGGAATATCTCTCACGGGCGTATCATGATGCTCCAAGGTATTGTGCAGATATTGTAAGTACTCAGATAAAGAATGACGAGGTCATTCTGAAAGGAGAAATCCCTGCTAGATGTATTCAAGAATACAGGAACGATTTAACTTATTTCACAAATGGGCAGGGAGTCTGCTTGACAGAGTTAAAAGGATACCAGCCAGCTATTGGTAAATTTATTTGCCAACCCCGCCGCCCGAATAGCCGTATAGATAAGGTTCGGCATATGTTCCACAAGTTAGCTTAACAGCTTGCAAAAGTCATATAAAATGAGATTTGAAAGGATTAGAGACTAATTATGATGAAATGCGAATGGATATTGTGTCCTGTTTGTGGGAACAAAACCCGTAATAAAATTAGGAAGGACACTGTTTTGGAGAATTATCCCCTTTATTGTCCAAAATGCAGACAAGAAAGATTGATTAAAGTTGACAACTTGAAGATAACTGTCATCAAAGAGCCAGACGCTTAAGACGCAGAGCCGATGAAATTGTGGAACAATTCACGAATCATCGGCTCTTTTTGTTTCGTATTTGAAAGAACAAACTCACCAAATAAAAAAAACGATATTCGGGTGGGTTATTTTGTTATACCCTAAATTACCCTCTGAATTTGTTTTTAAATTTGGAGGGATTTTTTTATGTCCTTTTTTCGGGCAGTTATCTATCTGCTCATACGAAGCAAAATTTATCAATACATAGCATATCAGAGAACGGCAGGAAACCAGTTAAAAAAATTTCTGCCTATGCAACGGCACTTCCTGCCTTGAATGTAGAAGTACAATCTCCATACAACAGAATTAATATTTCCCATAACCGTAAAGGTCATAGAGCCTTTGCGGTTTTTCTTTTGTCGATTTTTGTTGGAAAGTGCCATAGGGCTATTAGTGGTGTTAGGTGTCGTTCGCCACCTCTCCATCTGGATTTTGAACATTTCAAAAATTCAGATGGGAGGTACTTACAGTGAAATACGCACCGAGAAAGGTATATATCAAGGAAAGCGGCAGATATGTGGAACTGTCCTATACGGATTTCTGCCGCCGCAGGGAATCCGACCAGACCTATATGGACAAGCTGTTTATCCCCATTCAAGGCTGTCTGCTTGAAGTCGTGAGGGAGCAATACACGGACTTCTACCGAGATAAGGAACGGTGGCGTTATCTGAAAAAATTAGATACGAAGAACAGCCTGCTTTCTCTGGATGGATTTACGGACAGCGAGGGGAAGCCTTTAGACTTTATCGCTGATGAAGCGGCAGACATTGCGGAAACCGTTGTCAATGCGGTTATGGTGGACAGGCTGAAAGCCGCCCTGCCTTTGCTGTCGGATAGTGAACAGGAATTGATACAGGCAATCTTTTTTGACGGACTTTCTGAGCGTGAAGTCGGGGCGAGGTTCGGCATAACCCAGAGCGTTGTGAACAAACGCAAAGCCAGAATCCTAAGAAAACTAAGAAAGATAATAGAAAATTAAAATTTAAGGCGTTCAGCCCCCTTGTTTTTTCCTTTGGGAAAATGAGGGGGTTTTTCTCTGCCCTCTCAATCAATTCTGATTGGAGGAAAAGAAGCATGGCATATAACCACGGACGGGAGGACAGGAAATGGCGTATCTGGAAAGAAGCGGAGGAAAAGCTGCTGCGTGAGTGCGGCGTTGATGAAGCGACCATTGAGCAGATACGCATTGCGGACAGGGCAGACTTCAATTCCAACAGGCGGTTTTACCGATGGACGAATGACATTGCGGAATACCTTGAGGACATGGCAGACAGGGAGCGGCAGACGGAAGTGGGTACGGTTGCGGAGTTACTGGACGAGATTGAGAGCGAAAATCTCTATCAAGTATTAGTCGCGGTGGACGGGCGTACCTTGAAAATCGTCCTGCTGAAAATGCAGGGGTATTCCACAAAGGAGATTGCCCCGCTCGTGCATTTGACGACTGGTGCCATCTATGCGAGGTTAGACCATCTGCGGAAGAAGCTACGAAAATTTTATAGCGTCTAAAACAGCCTGCCGTCCTGCGGGCTACTGGGTGAGGGATGGAAATCCCCTCACTTATTTTTTGCAGGAGGCAAGCGGGATGGCATACAGAGTTAAGGCGTACACGCTTCGGGAGGAATCCACGGAAAGCGGCACAAGGTATTTTATCAGCTTTAAGGACGGGCAGGGCAAATCCCACGAGTTGGAAGTGTCGGAACAGTTCTTTATGGAGTTTCGGCAGATGGAGCGCAGGAACAGGAATCTTTTCTAATGGGACGAGCGGCACAGGGAGTTTAACGAGGTATGGGACGAAACCCTTTACAGACGGGCGTTGCGTGTGCCTAAGAGCCTTGATGAACGCATGGTTGAGGAAGAACGGAATGAAACGCTCTATAAGGCGGTTGGGAGCCTTCCAGAGATACAAAGGCGGCGTTTCCTGCTCTACTACGAGTATGAGTTCAATTTTTACCAAATCGCCGCTATGGAGCATTGCACCGCTTCGGCAATACAGAAATCTGTTGCGATTGCAAAGGAGAAAGTAAAGGCGGAAATTGAAGAAATATCTCCAACCGTGACCGACACCGCCCGAAAAAGAAATCTGTTTTTTATTTGTGTGGGATTGGCGGCATTACATACTCTCACTTTTTTCCGTGGGAGTAAATCTATTTTTAAGGAGGTCAACGCCTATGTGCAACGAAAACAAAGACACCGCCCGAAAGGAGGAAAGCCATGCAGAAGTTACAGACAGTCAACGCCGAAACGCTCCTTTATGAACCGCTTGAGAAACCATCCTTTGTGGTGGACAGCCTTATCCCGACAGGCTTATCGCTGTTCTGCGGCTCACAGAAGATAGGCAAAAGCTGGCTCATGCTGAAGCTATGCTTATGCGTGTCGCAGGGAATCCCTTTATGGGATATGCCGACAATGGAGGGCGATGTGCTTTACCTCTGCCTTGAGGACACGTTCTGCCGCATACAGGACAGGTTATTTCGTTTGACGGACGAAGCAAGCGGGCGGCTCCACTTTGCCGTGGCAAGCTGCAAGCTGTCAGACGGTCTTATCGTGCAGCTTGAAGATTATCTGAAAGATTACCCAGACAGCAGGCTCATTGTCATTGATACCTTGCAGAAAGTCCGTACAGCTTCAAAAGACAATGCCTATGCAAGCGACTATGGGGACATCTCCCTCATCAAAGACTTTGCCGACAGGCACTCTCTGGCGGTCATTGTCGTACACCACATCCGAAAGCAGAATGACAGCGACGTGTTCAACAAGGTGTCTGGGACGACAGGATTAACGGGGAGTGCGGACGCTACCTTTGTTCTGGAAAAGGAGAAACGTGCGTCTGACACCGCCAAGCTGTATGTGACGGGCAGGGACACGCCTTATCAGGAATACACGCTGCGTTTCCGTGATTGCCGTTGGGAGCTTGTGGAGCGGAAAACGCAGGAGCAGCTTGCGAAAGAAACGATACCAGATGTCCTTTTTCGGTTGGTGGATTTTATGAGGGATAAGGAAGAATGGATAGGCACGGCAACGGAACTGTTAGCCGCTATGGGGGAAACGGAAACCATACCCACGGTGATTACGAAATGGCTGAATGAATACCGCACCACATTTTTAAGCGAGAACCGTATCTGCTACCAGTACAGCCGCAGGAAAGACGGCAGGCGGATTGCCCTTGCAAGGAGGGCGGGTGACAGCGGTGATGGTGGTGACAGCGATATTAGGATACCCCCCTGTTACTGTCATTGACGCTTAAAGCCATGTAAAGCTGGCGGCTCTGCCCTGCGGGTGACAGCAGTGACGGTGGTGACAGTGATTTTAGGATACCCTGCCGCTGTCATCCCTACGGGAGAACACCCCGTAAACGCAAAATGCAGGCGTGAGATTTACTCGCCCTTTTCGGTCGTGTAAAACCACCCCTGCGGTCAGAAAAATCATTCCGATTTTTCCGACTGCGTTTACAGGGTGTAACACACTACACTTTGCCCTGCAAAGTCGTGTGCCAGACGTTCCCTCTGGACTCCCTTAAGGCAGGGCTGTGCCCTGCTATCCTACGCCTTACGGCTTCGGATAAAAGAATGGCGGCATGACGGTGACGGCTCTTGCGAGGGGGGGGGGTATCCCAAAAACACCGTCATCATCGACATGACCGTCATGCAGGGGGTGAGGGTGACAGTTGCGGCAGTCGGCAGGGGGTATCCCAAAACTGCTGTCACCACCGTCACCGCTGTCACCCCAAAGGACGGTCACCCGCCGAAAGAAAGGAGGAATCCGCCTATGCCTTATGCAATCCTGCGTTTCCAGAAACGAAAAGCGGGCGGCGTTGCGGCTTGTGAACGCCACAACGAGCGGAAGAAAGAAGCCTACAAAAGCAACCCAGATATAGATATGGAACGCTCTAAAAACAATTACCATCTCATAGCACCACCAAAGTACACCTACAAGAAAGAGATTAACCGCATGGTAGCCGAAGCGGGGTGCAGGACAAGGAAAGACAGCGTGATGATGGTGGAAACGCTCATCACAGCTTCACCAGAATTTATGAACCAGTTACCGCCCGAAGAACAAAAAGCGTATTTCCAGACGGCTCTTGACTTCATTTCGGAGCGTGTTGGAAAGCAGAATATCCTCTCCGCTGTCGTCCATATGGACGAGAGAACGCCCCATATGCACCTCTGCTTTGTGCCGATTACGCCAGACAATAAGCTGTCAGCGAAAGCTATCTTAGGCAACCAGAAATCATTATCCGAGTGGCAGACCGCCTACCATGAGCGGATGTCCTCACGGTGGAATCAGCTTGAACGGGGGCAGTCCTCAATGGAAACCAAGCGGAAACACGTCCCCACATGGCTCTATAAATTAGGCGGCAGGCTTGATAAACAGTATGAAGAAATCGTGTCTGCCCTATCCGACATCAACGCCTTTAACGCAGGGAAGAAAAGGGATAAAGCGTTAGATTTACTCTCTGCATGGCTGCCAGACGTGGAGAAATTCTCTAAGGAAATCGGGAAACAGCAGGCGTATATCGACAGTTTGAAAGAGAGAATTGGGCAGGAATCAGACTATGCGGGGCGTATGCGTGATGAAAAGTACGAGCAGGAACTAAAGGTGCAGAAAGCGAATCAGAAGATATTTGAATTGCAGAGAACCAACGAGCAGATGGGGCGGCTGCTGTCAAAAATACCGCCCGAAGTGTTGGAAGAATTGCAGAAAAATCATAGAAGCAGAGCGAAAGAAAGGTAGATATGTGAATGAAGAAACAGGATTTTAAGGTGTTAAAGACCAAAGACTTGTACCCGTTCCCCGACAATCCGTTTCATGTGGCAGAAGATGAAACACTGTCAGAGTTAGCGGAAAGCATCAAGGAATTTGGCATTGTCACGCCGATAATCACACGCCCGAAAGAGGACGGGGACGGTTATGAAGTGATTGCAGGACAGCGGCGTGTCCGTGCTTCTGAACTTGCAGGGATAAATACCGTGCCTGCGTTTGTCCTGCCCTTAGACCGTGACCGAGCCATCATCACCCTTGTAGACAGCAATTTGCAGCGTGAGAATATCCTGCCATCGGAGCGGGCGTTTGCTTACAAGATGAAATCCGAAGCCATGAAGCGGCAGGGTTTCCGCACAGACTTAACCTCGTCACAAGTTGTGACGAAGTTGCGGACGGACGACAAGGTGGCACAGGGCTTCGGCGTGGGCAGGATGACCGTGCAGCGTTTTATCCGCCTGACGGAACTGATACCGCCGATTTTGCAGATGGTGGACGAGGGGAAAATCGCCCTCACGCCTGCGGTGGAACTGTCCTTCTTGAAGAAAGACGAGCAGGAAAACCTCTTTGCCACGATGGAGAGCGAAGAAGCAACGCCCTCACTCTCACAGGCACAGCGGATGAAACAGTTAAGCCAGAGCGGGCGGCTTGACATGGATACGATATTTGCGATTATGACGGAGGAAAAGGGCAACCAGAAAGAAACCTTGAAAATCAACACAAGCAAGCTGAAAAAATACTTTCCGAAGAACACAACGCCGAAGCAGATGGAGGAAACCATCATCAAACTTTTGGAGCGTGAGTTGCAGAGGAAACGCAACCGTGACAGCCGCTAATCTTCTTTTTTCGGGAAGTAAATACAGAGAGTTGAGGTATGGAGAATGAGAGAAATCCAGTATGAAATCGTAAAGGAAATCGCAGTATTGTCTACGGGCGACAGTGGCTACACAAAGGAAATCAATCTCATTTCATGGAATGGGAAAGAGCCGAAGTATGACATCCGCAGCTTTTCCCCGAACCGTGAAAAGTGCGGCAAGGGAATCACGCTGAACGCTGATGAAGCGGCGGCACTCCTTAAAGCATTACAGAAAGAATTAAACAGCGAGGATTAATGGTATCTGATTGGCAGGGCGGGGACATTTCCAAACTCTTCCCTGCCCTGTCTGGAAAGGAAGATTTAAGTATGGGCGAGGATAAGAAAGCAGATAAAAAGAGAAAGCGTATCGTGCCAAAAGCACCAGTGCAGATGATAATCAGCCGTGAATATGTCGGCACACAGACCGTTACAGAAGCGTTTGTCCCGATTATCTCCGAGGATATTCGGAAGAAGATTGCCGAGGGCGACACCTTCGACAATGAGGGGCTGTCCGCTTAGAATGTACGCAATGGGACATGAAAACAGATAGGACAGATACGGAGGTTTTACAGTATGGCAGGAATCAAAGAAGAAAAGAAAATCTATTTAGTCGGCATTTATTGCCGCTTATCTAAAGACGATGGTACGGATAACGAGAGTGCGAGCATTGCGACACAGAAATCCATCCTCACGGATTATGTGAAAAAGCAGGGATGGCACATAGCAAAAACGTATGTGGACGATGGTTATTCTGGTACAAATTTTGTTGAGGTAAGATAACGATACCTTTTTTGCAGAGGGTGTTATCTTACCTCTTTTTGATGTATGTTAGATAGCATAACTCTTTACGTCGGCTCCTATCTGTCTGAAATAGGAGATACTTTCGGTAGGCTTGTCACCTGTATCAACTCTGCCGACAAAGCTATAAAAGATTTCGATTTTGCGGGTGTTCGTTTCCTTATCCAGTTCGTGAATAAGAATACGGTCAATAAATTCATGGACGTTTTCGTAGGTCAGTTCTTCAATCGCTGTGTATCTGCGTACCAGTGCGACAAACCTTTTTACGTCCGCGCTGCGCTCGGTGGCGTTGTCGATTTCCTGTGACAGCTCCGCAATCCTCCGGGTCAGCGTCTTTTTTTCTTCATCATAGCCGGAAGTCAGAAAAGCAAATTGTTCATCTGAAAGTTTCCCTAAAGCGTTGTCCTCGTAGAGCTTGCGGAATAAGATGTTCAGCTCGTTAATACGGTTCTGCGCCTTGTCAAGCTCTTTCCGCTGCTGTGTCAGCGTCTTTTGTACTGCCTTTGCGCTGCACTCGTTGGCTGTTTCGATAAACTCCTGTTCATGCTCTTTCACATAAGACGTTACTCGCTGCAAGTCTGCAAGGACAAGTTCTTTCAATACGCTTTTGCGGATATAATGCGTAGTGCAGAGCATATCATTTCTTGCCCGGTTGCGGTAGTTGCCGCAAGTGTAGGCGTGTTTCCGTTCAAGCGTCCCGGCTCCGCGTACTGCATACATTTTGTAGCCGCAGTCCCCGCAAAAGAGCAGCCCGGAAAACAGGTCAATTTCATCAACCTTTGTCGGGCGTTGCCGGGTGGCAATCCGCTTCTGTGCAAGTTCAAAGGTTTCTTCATCAATCAAAGGTTCGTGAGTGTTGGGGAAGAAATACCTTTTTTCCTCCGGGTTCTTTTTCGTCTTTTTCGACTTATAAGATACCTTGTAGGTTTTCCCGGTTATGGTATGCCCTAAATATTCTTTCCTTGTCAGAATGTCGTACAGCGTCTTATCCGGCCAGTTGTACCATGCGTTGAGCTGTGGGCGGGGGTGGCGTTTGCTCCCTGTCCTGCGGTAGCGCAGTTCCCCGACGGTCAGTATTTCATTGTCCCGCAGCCAGTTCTGGATTTCACACATACGGTCGCCCCGTACATACATTGCAAAAATCTGTTTTACGACGTGCGCCGTTTCCGGGTCGGGTATCAGATGATTGCGGTTATCCGGGTCGATAAGGTAGCCGTAAGGAGCTTCGCCGTTGACGCGCTCGCCTTTCTGCGCCTTTGCCTGTTTGACAGCCCGGATTTTCTTTGAGGTGTCGCGGGCGTAAAACTCGTTGAACCAGTTCCGCAGAGGGGTAAACTCGTTATCTTCCCTTGCTGTGTCTACACCGTCGTTAATGGCAATGTAGCGCACTTCATATTCGGGAAAGACAATCTCTATCAGCTCCCCGGTTTTCAGATAATTACGTCCCAGACGGGAAAGGTCTTTTGTTATGACGGTCGCCACGTTCCCGGCTTCAACCTCATGCAGCATGGCTTGAAGCCCCTCACGCTCAAAGCTCACGCCGGAAAATCCGTCGTCTACGAAAAAGCGCGTGTTGAAAAAGTGGTGTTCGTCAGCATACTTTTGTAAAATCAGTTTTTGGTTCTGTATGCTCTCGCTTTCCCCGGCTTGCATATCTTCCTGGCTCAATCTGCAATATAAAGCGGTAATCTTGTCTGTCTGTAACATTTTGTCCTCCTTTCCGACGACAGACAAGCATGGTATTTGTACTGTCTATATTATACCACATACCGCTGCCTGTGTCATGTATAAAATGTGAAGAAACGCCCTATTTCCGGGCGTTTGCGGGGTTCAGTTCCATGTCTTTGCGAATGAGTTTTTTTATCTTTTTATCCAGTGTGTCCGTTGCGCGTTCACTTGCGGACGAACATACAAGGTAAGTAACTTTTCCTATTTTATGCTCCGTTGTGGTAACGGGCGTTTGGTTTTGCGTCAAAGAAAATCCCCCTTTCTTTCGCAAACATATAATATAGTCTATGAATAGCAGCAAGTCCACTATTCAATAAAACAAAGGCTTTAATCGGACGGTTATTAGCATAACCTCATGGGAATTTCACCCCGGCATGGTTCTCATGCCGCCCTACCCATTGCCTGCGACGCTCTTAACGCTCGGACTGTGGCTGTAAGGAAGTATCATTGTATATTCTGCGTGTCGTCGCCCGCAAGCCGCTACACTTGCTTTCCGGCGCGGTGTTGGTCGCTCGGCTGTCCGGGCGGGGATAACCTCACCCGGATAGCGTCATGGCGCACCCGCCGTATGGCTCGGCGCAAAAGGAACGTATCCGATTTGCCCTATGCTGCGCCGCCGTTATCTTGCGCCGCTTTCTTTGTCAAGGTTCAGAATGGCTTTGCTGCCGCGTCAGCAGCGGAACGGAAAAGGGGGAGAGAGAAAGCGTCCCGCCGCCGCTGCGGTTTATTCCTCTGCCTTAAAGGTGAGGACAGCCATCATCAGTTTTGCTTGCAGCCGTTCCCGAATGTCGTGGTCTACGCCAAAATAGACGTTCCCGCGCTCGTCGTACAGCTTCCGCATGGAGAGGCGGGCTATGTAGCCGCTGAAATGCTGCAAGACAATCTTCATGGCGTCCGGGTCGCCCTTTGTCGCTGCCACAATGACAGGATAAGGAACAAGGGCATTTTCCGGGTAGCCGGGTTCGTTACCATTCGTCCCATTCATCAGCATTTTCCTCCAGATATTTTCTTAATTTCTCAAAAGAGCTTGTCCGCCTGTACTGTATCGTGCTTCTCGACGTGTTGAACAGCTCCGCAATCTCGGTATCGTTCATTCCCTCGAAGTAATACAGCAATATGGCTTTGCGCTTTTCTTCCGGCAAAGTACGGATTGCTTCAAGAAGCAGCTTTGGCGTGATTTTCTTCCCGGCTTTCTCAAAGACGGTTTCGGCGGCTTCACGTTTGAAATATTCATCAAACGTATGAAGCTGCCGCGCTTCGTCTAAGGTCATGTCGGAAAAGGTCACTTCCTTTGCCTTGTGTCTGCGAAGTTCTCTATGGGTGTCGCAAGCTTCATTGTGCAATACCGTATTACAAAACTTCTGAAAAGCACACTGTTTGTAAAACTCCCTGCTATTAGGTTCCACATTCTCACCTCCTTTCTCGTTGGAAAGTTGGTGGTGCTTCCCCCCTTTTCGCGGGGCAATACGGCGTTTTTCAAAAACGCCGAAGATTTTTTGAAATTTCTTCAAAAATTTTTTGAACGTACAAAATGCGCCCGTCCGAAAAGCCCGGACGGGCGCATAGGCATTGTAAGCAGTATCCAGATGATTAGACAGTTCATATATATAAGCGTAGTTTCCCCCGGTGGTGGGCGGGCTTTTTTTGATAAGTCAATAACTGTCGGATTTTGTCGATATGCTTTTTGCTTCATGGCGGCTACCTCCTTTAGCCGCCGATTTCAACAGTGATACCGCGTCATTTCATTAGAAGATAAAAAGAAACGGCGGCTTTGATTTTTCAAAGCTGCTGCGGAAATCAAAGAACGACAAGCAACAGTTCTGATTTTGCTCCAATATGGTTATTAGGGGCACAAATTAAAATCAAAAAAGAGCCGATAACAGCAGTATTTCAAACTGCATATTATCGGCTCTGCGTCTGTGCGTCTGGCTCTTTTAATTAAATTATTTCTGTTGTTTTTTGGCTTTATTATATGTATTAGCTAACTGTCCACAAGCTGCTTTAATCTCTCTACCATGAGAAACTCTCATGGTAACTTCAAGTCCTGTTTGCTCTAATTGATGTTTGAACGCAACCATTTCTTGTTTTTGTGGTGCTCTAATTTTTGAATTACTCGTCGGGTTGTATTGCAGCACGTTAATCATAACATTTTTGCCCTTAAACCATTTTGCAAGTTGCCTTATATCTGAGGAACGGTCATTTATACCTGGTAAAAGCAAATACGCAAATACCACTTTTCGATTATGCCTTTGAGAATAGGACAATGCTTGCTTAACAACATCTTCAATAGCGTACATGTGCATATGAGGAATGATACAGTTTCTCGCAGCCTGTGTTGCTGCATGTAAAGATATTGTCAACTGAATTTTTAGATGTTCTTCGCGCAATTTTTTTAATTGATTAACTGGACCAACTGTTGATACGGTAATGCCGTCGGTTGGAAAGTTAAGTCCATTTCTATCTCGAAGAATATGGATTGCTGCAATCAAGTTGTCGTAATTGAATAAAGGTTCTCCCATTCCCATAAAAACGATACGATTTACTTTTTGACGTATCAATACAACCTGCTGCACAATTTCAGACGGTGTTAGATTACGAACAAAACCATTGCGTCCGGACTCACAAAAAATACAGCCAACAGAACAACCAACTTGCGTACTTACGCAAACAGTCCCACCATCTCGCCGTTTAATAAAAACCGTTTCAATATACCTGTTATCTTTCAATTCATAAACATACTTTTCAGTATCGCTACTTTTATAGACTTTTTTTGTTGATATTGATAGATTTTCTTTGTGAAATGGCTGTTTATACAATTCCGTATATAAGGCTCTTGCTTTATCCTCTCCAATTACTTCCGACATTTCTTTGTAAGTAAATCCGTATGGGTCATTCAATATTTCCGTAGGTGTACTTTTAGGTAAGTGTTTCATTTAAATATCCTTCCTTTTCAAAATTAAAAAGTTTGTTTTTCAGAGTTTTTGATTATGATTTCTAGTTTTTCAACATCAACGATATGCGTTAATTTACATTTAGGGCAGAAAAGAGGAAAATTTCTTAATACCGTATTATAAAATACTTGAACCCTCGTCTTTCCGTTACAAATTGGACATTTTATCCAATATTTTTCAAGCATAATATTTCTCCTTTTGCGCAAAAAAATGCAGGTCAATTCTCAACATGAGCATTGACCTGCATTTATACATATAATACTACAACAAAATTAAGGCATAGTTTTTATACTATGTCTATACGTCGTTAGTTTTGTTGTATAGCATACGCAAAATAAGCATGACAAAAAAGCCCATATTGAAAATGGGAAAAATCTTTTTTGATTTCAATGCTTATCGAATACGCATGCTATGTAACATAAACATTCCCCCCCTTTTATATAATATTATATACAAAAGCAGCTTGTTGTCAACATATATATATATGAATTATTTTGGCTAACTGATAGAACTACGTAGACATATCCAAGAAGAAAGGGGAACAGTAAAATGTAATAGGGTGAATAACTATGGCAAAAAGACCAGTACCACGATACGACTTTAAGGCTTTTGGGGCAGCGATAAAGGCAGCGCGTGAGGGATGCAAGGAGAGCCGCAAGAAAGTAGGCGACGAAATGTTTATCTCGCCGCGCTACCTTGCGAACATTGAGAACAAGGGGCAGCACCCAAGTTTACAGATATTCTTTGAGCTGATACAGCGTTACCATATATCCGTAGACCAATTCCTTTTAGAAACGCCGCCGGAGAAGAACACGCAGCGGCGGCAGCTTGACGCGCTTCTTGACGGTATGAGCGATACAGGCATACGGATTGTAACCGCAACGGCAAAGGAGATTTCCGAAGTCGAAAAAGAGGGCGAATAGGAATGTCCGACTTAAAACTGAACAGGATTTAGAAAGCGTTGTAATCTTTTTTGAGGTTGCAGCGTTTTTCTTTTGCGTAAGTTTGGCAAAATCGCTTTTTCTCCGTAGTAGGTGATAAGAGCCTAAAGGATAAAAACATTCGTAGCAAGCATAGGAAGCGGGTACCACTTCCGTATTTTCGCCCTCCCGCGCTGCGGCGCGTCGGTTGAAAATTGCTTGTTGGGAAGTGTCCCAAACCCTCGGAACGGAAAGGAAAGGAGCGAACACATGGACGGACGCAAAAGGACAGTGCAAATCAAATTCAGAGTGACGGAAGCGGAACGGGATTTAATACTGGAAAAAATGAAGCTCGTACCCACCCGGAACATGGCGGCGTATCTGCGGAAGATTGCCATTGACGGGTATATCATTCAGATAGACCACGCCGATATAAAGGCTATGACCGCAGAGATACAGAAAATCGGTGTCAACGTCAACCAGATAGCACGCCGCGTAAACGCGACGGGGAACGCATACCAAGAGGACATAGAGGAAATAAAGGGGGTGCTTGCGGAGATATGGCGGTTACAAAGATTAAGCCTATTAAAAGCACTCTAAGCAAAGCCCTTGACTATATCGAAAACCCGGACAAGACGGACGGGAAAATGCTTGTGTCCTCTTTCGGTTGCTCCTATGAAACGGCAGATATTGAGTTTGAATATACCCTGTCGCAAGCACTCCAAAAGGGGAACAATTTAGCCTTTCATCTGATACAGTCCTTTGAGCCGGGGGAAGTCGATTATCAGAAAGCCCATGAAATCGGAAAGCAGCTTGCCGACGCGGTAACAAAGGGGCAGCATGAGTATGTACTCACGACGCACATTGACAAAGGACACGTCCATAACCATATCATTTTTTGCGCGGTGAACTTTGTAGACCACCATAAATACAATTCCAACAAAAGGAGCTATTACGGCATACGGAACATGAGCGACAAGCTGTGCCGGGAAAATGGCTTGTCCGTTGTCGTCCCCGGCAAGGGCAGCAAG